>JBMCBU010000010.1:0-21191 GCA_048623335.1 Halapricum sp. | reverse complement strand
CCCGGTCGCGATCGCCAACGCCGAACTGACTAGCTGGCTCCAAGGCCTCGAAGAGACGGCTGGGGCAGGTACGATAGGGCAAGCAGCGTTCCTCGGGGCGATTCTCGGCGCGATGATGGCCTTCGACATGGGCGGGCCGGTGAACAAGGTCGCGTACGTCTTCTCTGTCGGGCTGATCGGCGAGCAGATATACGGTCCGATGGCCGCCGTGATGATCGCCGGGATGACCCCGCCGCTGGGAATGGCGCTGTCGAACTTCCTGGCTGAACACAAGTACCCCGAGGAGATGTACGAGAACGCAAAAAGCGCGACCGTCATGGGCTTTTCGTTCATCACCGAAGGGGCGATCCCGTACGCCGCGTCTGATCCCGGTCGAGTGATCCCGAGCCTCATGGCTGGGAGTGCGACTGCGGGCGCCCTGTCGATGGCACTGGGTGTCGGAATGCCCGCCCCCCACGGCGGCATCTTCGTCCTGCCGCTGGCGAGAGGCGGCGGCGCGATTCCCGGCCCGCTCGCGTTCCTCGGCAGTATCGCCGTCGGTGCGATCATCACCGCAATCACGGTAACGGTACTCAAACCAGACCACGTCCCCGAAGCGGAAGCAACGGGTGACGCTGCGACTGCCGACTAACAGCACGACCTACACGTCTTTCGAACAATGGACAAAGAAACACTCGATCGGATACTCTCTCCCGATCTCGTCTCCTTAGCGGAACCGCCAGCCGAAAAGCGCGCCGTCATCGAACACCTGCTCGAACTCGCCGTCGAAGCGGGTCGTGTGAGCGACCGCGAGCAGGCGCTCGAAGACCTCCTCGCCCGCGAGGAAGAGACCTCGACCGGCGTCGGCAAGGGGATCGGAATCCCTCACGCCAAGACCACCGGCGTGCGCGAACCGACCGTCGCGTTCACCCGTTCCCGCGAGGGTGTCGACTTCGGCGCGCCGGACGGCGAGCCGGCGACGCTGTTGTTTATGATCCTCGTCCCGGAGGGCGGAAACAGCGAACACCTCGAAATCCTTAGCTCGCTGTCGCGGGCCCTCATGAACGAGCACGTTCGCGAGGACCTCCATACTGCCGAGTCGCCGAAAGAGGTAACGAGCCTCCTGACGAAGGCTATCACATGATAGAACGAACTGTCACCATCGTCCCGAAAGCAGGACTGCACGCTCGACCCGCCTCGAAACTCGTCGAGACGGCAAACGAATTCGAGTCCGAGCTACAGATCGCGACGGACGGCGAGGAACCCGTCGACGCCCGTAGCATGCTCGCAGTATCGAGCATGGCTGCCGAACAGGGCGAGGACGTTCGGCTGATCGCCGATGGCTCCGACGCCGAGGCCGCGCTCGACGCCTTAGAGACGGTTCTTACGACGCCGGAGGACGAGTACGATGAGTGAACGACGTCTCGAGGGCGTCGGTGTCACACCGCTCTCGGGCGTCGGCACAGTCGTCTGGTACGACCAGGCGGTCGAACTCCCGGAGCCACCCGCGCCCGAGACGGTCGACGTCGACGCCGAGCACGACCGATTCGTGGAGGCACTCGAAACCGCCAGCGAGGAGTTACGCGCCGAGCGCGATCGAACCGCCGAGGAAGTCGGAGAGGAGGAGGCCGAGATCTTCGATGCGCATCTGCAGTTTCTCGACGATCCCCAGATCACCGGGGCCGTCGAGGACGCCATCGACGAGGGACTGCCCGCCGAGCACGCTATCCAGGAGGGCTTCGAGGGCGCTATCGAACAGCTGGAGGCGGCGGGCGGCCGGATGGCCGAGCGTGCGGACGACCTGCGCGACATCCGTGACCGGCTGATCCGGATCGCTACCGACGCCGAGAGGCTCGATCTGTCGGCACTCCCTGAGGGAACGGTTCTGCTCGCGGAGATGCTCACCCCCAGTGACACCGCACAGCTCGATCCCGAGCGCGTGGCCGGATTCGCCACCGCGAAGGGCGGACGAACCTCTCACGCAGCGATCTTCGCCCGTTCGATCGGCATTCCGGCAGTCGTTGGCGTCGGCGAGCAGCTGCTGGAGATCGAGGCGGACGCGGAGGTCGTCGTCGACGGCGAGGCCGGCGCGGTGGTCGTCGACCCGAGCGAGGAGACCCGCGAGCGCGCGGCCGAAGGCCGCGACGTCGAGATCCGGACCGAGCGCGTCGAGACCGCCGACGGCGAGCCCGTGGAAGTCGCGGCCAACATCGGTACCGTGGCGGAACTAGAAGGCGCAGTCGCGCAGGGAGCCGACGCAGTCGGCCTGTTTCGGTCAGAGTTCCTGTTTCTCGACCGGGAGACGCCGCCGGACGAGGACGAACAACTGGAGACCTACGTCGAAGCGCTGGACGCGTTCCCCGAGGGCCGCGTCGTCGTGCGAACGCTCGACATCGGCGGTGACAAGCCGATCCCCTACATCGAGGCCGAAGAGGAAGACAACCCCTTCCTCGGGACACGCGGGATCCGCCGGTCGCTCGGGCCCGACGAGGAACTGTTCCGGACGCAGCTTCGGGCGCTGCTGCGGGCCGGTGCCGAGGGGGACGGCAGGCTGGCCGTGATGTTCCCGATGGTCGCAACGGTCGAGGAGGTCGATCAGAGCCTCGACATCGTCGAGGACGTTCGGGCGGCTCTCGACGAGGACGGGCTCGACTACGCGATGCCCGAGCTAGGCGTGATGATCGAGACGCCGGCCGCCGTGTTCATGGGCGAGCAGTTGGCCGAACGACTCGACTTCTTCAGTATCGGGACGAACGACCTCACCCAGTACGTGATGGCGGCTTCGCGCCAGAACGAAGCCGTCTCGCATCTCCACAATCCACGCGATCCGGCCGTGTTGCGGGCGATCGATCGGGCAGTCGACGCGGCACACGCGGGCGACGCCTGGATCGGCATGTGCGGCGAGATGGCCGGCGACCCCGAGTTGACCGAGTTGCTGCTCGGACTCGGGCTGGACGAGTTGAGCATGAGCGCGGTCACGATCCCCGACGTGAAAGCCAACATCGTCGAGACTGATACGGAAAGCGCCCGGGAGTTCGCGGAGCGGGCGCTGGCGGCCAGCACCAAAGACCACGTAGCGAAACTGCTAACAGATAACACATGAAGTTCGTCGCAGTCACGTCATGTCCGACAGGTATCGCACACAGCCAGATGGGGGCCGAGGGGCTCGAACAGGCGGCCGAGTCGCTCGGCCACGACATCCGAATCGAGATACAGGGTGCGATGGGGGCCGAAGACGAGTTGACCAGCGACGAGATCGCCGAAGCCGACGCGGTCATCATCGCGGCGGACACGTCGGTCAACCGCGACCGCTTCGAAGGGATGCCCCTCGTCAACGCCCCCGTCGCGGACGCGATCAACGAGGCCGAGGACCTGCTCCAGCAGGCCGCCGAAAAGGCCGAAGGCGGTGGAGCCGAAGACACGTCGACCCCGTCCGAACCCGAAACGGAAACGGCGACGGAGTCGACAGCTGCCGAGACCGACGCGTCAGCCGACTCGTCGACCGACAGAGACCGCTCCGAGAGCACGGGGATTCTCGGGAAGATCAAGCAGCTTTTCTCCTAGCGGACGGTCACGCTTTCTGTTGGGGACGCGGCCACATTGGCAGTGACAGGGTGATCGAACGGATCGTCCTCAGGAGCTATCCTCTGAGACGAGCAGGTCGAACGGCACGTCGGCCGGTTCGTCATCGGGCGTTAGATAGCCTGCAGCGAAGGCCGTGTAGACAGTCCCGCCGTCGAGGCTGACATCGAAGTCGGCGACGACGTCGCCGTCGTTGTCGTCGGTGTCGCCGCGGATCTCGACCGTGTAGTCGTTGGCTTCGACTTCGACGTACCCCGATTCGCCGTACGGAACGCCGTCGAACAGCACGACGTCGCCGTCAGCGGCCGTGACGTCGACTGCGGGCGCGTCCGGCGACGCGTGGACGACCCGGAGCCGCGACTGGTCGTCGCCGACCTCGCTGTTGTCGTCTTCGAGGAGGAGCGGCTCGAACGGTTGATCCGCATCGTCGCCGACCTCGCCGATCGCCGCGACCGTGTAGTCGGTGTCCGCAGCGACCGTCACAGGACCAGAGAACACGGACGTGTCCGAATCCCCCGCAGCGGTGATCTCGATCTCGTGTTCGTCGGCCGGTACGGTCAGGTAGTCACTGACGGCACCGAATGGGACGTCCTCCAACACTGCGTCACCGTTCACGTAGACGTCGACGTTCGGGGCGTTCGGCGACATGTGTGCGACGCGAAGGCGTCCCTCGTCGGGTTCGGGCTCCGAAGCAGGGCCGCGTCCGTCGACAGTCGAGATCAGTAGATCGAACGGGGTGTCCGCTGGCGCGTCTTCCGGGACCAGGTAACCGGCGGCGAACGCCGAGTATACCGTCCCGCCCTCCAGCGTGAGTTCGTAACTCGCGACGACGTCGCCGTCGTTGTCGTCAGTGTCGCCGCGGATCTCGACCGTGTACGTCCCCGCGTCGACCTCGACAGTTCCGGCCTGGCCGTACTCGACACCGTCGAACAGCACGACGTCGCCACTGCCAGCGGTGATGTCTACGGCGGGCGCGTCCGGTGACGTGTGAACAGCCGTGAGACGGGCCGTGTCGTCGCCGACTTCACTGTTGTCGTCTTCGAGGAGGAGCGGCTCGAACGGTTGCTCCGCCTCGTCACCGACCTCGCCGATCGCTGCGACCGTGTAGTCGGTGTCCGCAGCGACCGTCACAGGACCAGAGAACACGGACGTATCCGGATCCCCCGCAGCGGTGATCTCGACTTCGTGTTCGTCGGCCGGTACGGTCAGGTAGCCACTAACGGCACCGAACGCGACGTCTTCGAGAACTGCGTCGCCGTTCACGTAGACGTCGACGTTCGGGGCGTCCGGCGACATGTGTGCGACTCTGAGCCGAGCCTGTTCCGTGTCGGTCTCGGTCTCCGTTTCGGTCTCCGTGTCAGTCTCTGTCTCGGTGTCAGTTTCCGTCTCCGTGTCAATCTCTGTCTCCGTGTCAGTCTCCGGGTCGGTTGTCCCGTTTCCGTTCTCGTCCCCGTCAGTACAGCCAGCTAGGGCGATAGTCGAGGTAGCTCCGATCCCCACTAGCAGTTTGCGCCGCGTCGTCAGTTTGTCTGTCATGGGCATATCTGCCTGGCAGTGAAATACGGTTAACAGTTTCCGAAGATCAGACTCAAATCCGCCGTGAAAGTGCCGAAGTTTACCCGCAAACCCCTTCATAACCCAATCTGGTTTTGAGAGAGAATTGCGTCCGATCTACCAAAACCCCTATCTTGTTGGTTCGGATAGGTCAATCCGATGAGTTCGTTCGCGCGGCCGCGCTCACTCGTATCAGGTGTTTTCGACAGCTGCTACCTTCGAGCCCCTCGCGTGGACGGCCGCCGATCGCCCACACCCGGACATCGAGTTGTCCGACCGATGGGTTATTTTGTGTCGCGAGAGTATCAAAGGGTATATGGAGGGGGTTCTATGGCAAACGTTAGCAGGGACGCGCGGCGGCCCCAATCGGGCGCGCATTCTGCGTGCGCTCGACGACCGGCCACGCAACGCCAACCGCCTCGCCGAGGACCTCAATCTCGCGTACAACACTGTCCGACACCATCTCGACGTGCTGGAAGACAACGAGGTCGTCACGAGTACCGACGAGAGTTACGGCGTGGTGTACCTCCCGAGTGGACGAGCACGCCAGCACTGGGACACTGTCGAAGAGATCACCGCACAGGTAGAACAATGACTGACAGAGAGGCCACGACTGGCGTCGTCTCACGTTCGAACGGGGGAGACAGATGACTGTGCCGCTGGAACTCGTCCCGGATACGCTCACAGTCGCGCGTCTGGCAGCGGTGACCAACATCGCCCTCCTCGCGACGCTAATCGTCATCTGGGGCCGTCTGTACCGCGAGATACGGTCGACGTTCACCCTCGGATCGATCGTCTTCGCGCTCTTTCTGCTCGCGGAGAACGCGATCGCGCTGTGGTACTACTTCAATCCCACACCCGGCCTTCCGCCGTTCGCAGTCGAGGTCATGATGGTTCTGCAGGTGCTCGAGGCGCTGGCGATCGCGACGCTGCTGTATATCACCTGGCAGTGACGGTTTTCACCGATGGAACGCTGCCGAAATCGCCCGGCCGGTAGTACGCGTTCGGAAACACCTTTTACCCGTCCCCAAGTAGCACCGATATATGATATCCCTTGACGAAGCAGTTACGGCTCGCCTGGAGAGCCACGGCGAGCGCTTCGAAGTGCTGGTCGACCCGGACGCCGCTCTGGCGATCAAACGCGGGGAGTTCGACGGCGACCTCGAGGACGTCATCGCAGCTGAGGACGTCTTCGAGAACGCCTCCCGCGGGGACCGACCGCCCGAAAACGCGCTCGAGGAGGTGTTCGGCACGACCGACCCGCTCGAAATCATCCCCGAAGTGATCGAGCGTGGCGAGATCCAGATCACGGCCGAACAGCGCAAGGAGATGCAAGAACAGAAACGAAGACAGCTCATCCAGCGGATCACGCGCAACGCGGTCAACCCGCAGATGGACGACGCGCCCCACCCACCGGAGCGGATCGAATCCGCACTGGAAGAGACAGATTTCCGGGTCGATCCGATGGAACCCGTCGAGAACCAGGTCGACGAAGCACTGGAGGCACTCCGGCCCGTGATCCCGATCCGGTTCGACGAGGTGACGATCGCCGTCCAGCTTCCCCCGGAGTACGCCGGAAGCGGCCAGGCAAAAATCCGAGAGTTCGGCGAGCTACAGCGCGAAGAGTGGCAAAACGACGGGTCCTGGGTCGGCGTCGTCCAGTTCCCGGCCGGACTGCAAAACGACTTCTACGACCTGGCCAACGAAGTCTCCAGCGGGAACGCCGAAACGCGGATGATCCAGGACGAAGACGAGATCAACCGCCGTTGACCTCTCTCCCGCGCTGGGGCGCTCTCCGGACGTTCCGCAACGGCTGGTCGCCGAGGTACTTCACAGTGATCGGTGTGCCGATATGTCGGTGCGACCGCACCCGTCGTGCGGCCGTCCCGGGACAGACGCACACCGGTCACTCTCACTCCGGTGGATCGAGCGCCAACTCGCCGCCACGGACCGCGTCGACGAACTCCCAGGGGAAGTAGTGGGTCCACCCCTCGACGTACGAGAGGTCCTTGTCGTCGATTACGAGATAGCCGTCCGCGTCTGGAAACAGTTCGGCGAGCATCTCCACCCGGCGGGCTCGACGCGGCCAGCCGTCGACGTGCTTGTCGTTCTCGGCCTCGGAAAACTCGCGGTGCCATTCGTTTTCGAGCCGCATCACCGCTTCACGGACGCCCGGGATCCCGGCTTCCGATTTCAGCTTTTGGTTGCCGATCGCCCAGACCTCGTGGTCAGCCTCCTCGGCCCAGTGTTTGATCCAGGACAGCGGCACAGCGTCTTTCTCCGCGGGTGGATTGACGTCGACGGTCTGGTCGCGGTCGAACGCCAACACGAAATAGCCACGAGCTGTGAAAGACATTGATTGTACTCACTCGCTGTCCGATTAGGCTTTTTTGAATCCCAGCGCGAACCCGCCGACGAACCCGGCCCCGACGCCGGCCGTCGAGACGAACGTCGTCACCCAATCTTGGGCCTGTTCCGTCCCGGTTTCCTGTGCTTTCGCTAGTCCGGCTGTCAGTCGATTCCAGTCGACGGAGATGATTCCACGGGATTCGAGAGCCTTGAACAGCATGAGCTCGGCCCCGATGATGACTGCGATCACTTTCGCGATCTTCTTGGCAGCGAACCCGATCAGAAATCCGAGCGCGCCACTGCCCCCCATCTCGAGTCCAAATTGCGTGGGATCGATCTCGACCATATCTGGATTGTTGCTGTGGGTTGTAATGATTCTTGTGTCCGGAACCCACCGTCCCCTGAACCTGGCGATACCTATTCGATAGCCGAGAATCAGACGGGCATGTCCCGAACGCCTTCGGAATCCAGCAGTTCCTTGTACCGGTTGCGAATCGTGACTTCGGAGATATTCGCGACGTCGCTGACCTCACTCTGGGTGACCCGCTCGTTGCTCAGCAGGGCCGCAGCGTAGATCGCGGCCGCCGCGATGCCGACCGGGCTCTTCCCGCTGAGAATACCCGCTTCGCGGGCCGCCTCGATCAACTGCCGGGCGGTCCGTTCGACCTCGTCGGACAGATCGAGGTCAGAGGCGAATCGGGGGACGTAACTCTCCGGTTCGGCGGGCTTGATCTCGAGGCTCAACTCACGCACGATGTACCTGTAGGTCCGGGTCAGTTCGGTTTTATCGACCCTGGAGACTGTCGTCATCTCATCGAGTGACCGAGGGACACTCGCCTGCCGCGCGCCGGCGTACAGCGCGGCCGTCGCGACGCCCTCGATGGATCGACCGGGAAGGAGATCCTCCTGGAGCGCCCGGCGGTAGATAACCGAGGCGGTCTCGCGGACGTTCTCGGGCAGCCCCAGCGCGCTTGCCATGCGATCGATCTCGCCGAGGGCCTGCTTGAGGTTGCGCTCTTTGCTGTCGCGAGTACGGAACCGCTCGTTCCAGGTCCGGAGGCGCTGCATCTTCTCGCGCTGACTCGCGGACAGCGATTTCCCGTAGGCGTCTTTGTTCTGCCAGCCGATGTTCGTCGACAGCCCCTTGTCGTGCATCATCGTCGTCGTCGGTGCACCGACCCGGGACTTGCGATCCTTCTCGGCGGCGTCGAATGCGCGCCATTCCGGCCCGTGATCGATCTCGTCCTCCTCGACGACCAGCCCACAGTGTTCACAGACCGTCTCTCCGCGCTCTTCGTCGGTCGCGAGCGGCCCGCTGCACTCCGGGCAGACCTCCTGCTCGCCCGGAGACGTGTCTGTCTGCTCGGTCATCTCCGCCCGTTCGCTGTATCGCTCGTACTCGCCGTTTGTGGTTCGTGTCGTTGTCTCGCTCATGATGGTGATAGGAAGGGCGAAACCGCGTGGTTCGGGGACCGTCGCCCTCTTGACTCATAGTTAGTTCGAAAAGTATATAAATATTTCGGTTACACTTATAAAGAGTACATCCATAGTATTTATTCACAACGGTTAGCTCGTCGTGAGGGCGAGGCGCGTGTCTATTCAAACGCTAAAAAGGTGTCCCTCAGTCGGGACGTCGAACAGGCCGATCCGGGCGCCCGCGTCTAGCCAAGCGTGTCCGTAGGAGAACGCCGCCAGCGCGTTGACCAGGTCGTCTTGCTGTCGGAAGTGACGGCCGTCCTCGAGATACGAGCGGGCCATCTCCAGGAATTCGCCAGCCGCCACGTCGAGCGGTGTGCCCTCGGGCGGAGCGACCGTTGCCTCTTCGAGTGCTTCGCTGAGCAATCGCTCGTAACGGTCGGTCTTCTCGACGATGTCGGTCATGTAGATCACAAGCGCCTCGGGGTCCCTGAGCGTGACGGTTCCGGCCGCGTCGCGTCGGTGTCGAGCGCGCCACGGCCAACCGAACCTCGAAATCACTATGCGTCATCCGGGACAATCGGACCCCGTGTTCGACGACGAGCGTGTATATCAGGTCATGGTGGGACTGGTTGCAGCTGTCGCCCTGTTTGCGGTCGTATTCGGCGGGTACGGTCTCTACGTGACGCTCTCCGGCGGGACCGCGGACGACGCAACGGTTGCGGGACCGGCGGATCTCGAAGACACGACGTGTACGGCGTTCGATGCGGATCCCGAACCCGACCACAACGCGTCCTACGAGGTCGAGACCGTCTACGTCGACGGAAGTCTGCTGGAGTCGTTCGAACGGACCGATACCGACGACGGCGTACGGTTCGAGATGACCGTGAACGCGGGCCTCCTCGCCGCGTCTGCGAGCAGGCCGGACGGGACTGGCGTCCCTGTCGAGCGGTCGAACAGGACTGCCACGGTGGCCTACGACGGCTCGACGCCGCTTCGCGTCTGGATCGATAGCGTGACCGACGAGGGGACGGTAGCCCGAACAAAGCTGGACCTCTGTCCGTAGGCGATGGACACGGCTGATGGGGTCCCGCTGTCGGTCGGCGCTGTCCCGTCCGCAAGTCGTTTGTAGACGAATCAGCTAGAACGGGCAGTGACAGACGACGATACGACAGAGACGTTCTACGATGCTTTAGCGGCGATCGGCCAGCCGGTCGTGACGGCCACCCGCTACGCCCAGCGACGCGGGATCGACCACGACGAGGCGACTGACGACCTCGACGCACTGGTCGCCGAAGGCGATCTCGAGCGCCAGGATGTCTCCGCGGACCCGGTGGTCTACTACCCCGTGGACTGGTCGCGGATGACCGATCGCGAGCGGATCATCGTCTTTCCCGACCGCCGCCAGCTGGTCGTCGATCAACCGCATCAGTTCACGCGTGCCCAGCTCTCGCAGTTCGCCCGCCTGACCGACACGACCGGATCGGAGGGATACCTCTACGAGATCCGGCCGGCAGACATCTGGCAGGCACCTTACGACGATGTCGATGCCCTGCTCGGAACCGTACGGGACGTGCTCCCCCGACGAGAGCCCGACCTCGAGTCCTGGATCGAGAGCCAGTGGGAGCGAGCCCACCAGTTCACGCTCCGGACCCACGAGGAGGGGTACGTCGTGCTTGAAGCCGCGAGCGCCGACCTGATGGGCAACGTCGCCAGACAGAAACTCGACGCCGGCCAGCTCCGAGCCGACCTCTCCGACACCGAGAGCTGGGTCGCCGAGGAGGCGGTCGCGGCGGTCAAGCGGACGCTCTACGAGGCCGGCTATCCGGTCGTCGATCGCCGCGACCTCGACACCGGCGAGGCGCTCCCGGTCGATCTCCACCCCGAGTTGCGACCCTACCAGCACGAGTGGGTCCAGTCGTTCCTCGAACGGAAGTCGGGCGTGCTGGTCGGCCCGCCGGGCAGTGGCAAGACCGTCGCCGCGATGGGGATCCTCGCCCGCATCGAGGGCGAGACGCTGATTCTCGTTCCCGGCCGGGAGCTGGCGAGTCAGTGGCGCGAGGAACTGCTGGCGCGGACGACGCTCACCGACGACCAGGTCGGCGAGTACCACGGCGGAACAAAGCAGATCCGACCGGTGACGATCGCGACCTACCAGACCGCCGGGATGGACAGACACCGACACGTCTTCGACGACCGCGAGTGGGGACTGATCGTCTTCGACGAGGTCCATCACGTCCCGAGTGACGTCTTCAGACGAACGGCTGACCTCCAGAGTCGCCACCGTCTCGGGCTGTCGGCGACTCCCCTTCGGGAGGACGACCGCGAGGAGGACATCTTCACGCTGATCGGCCCGCCGATCGGCACCGACTGGGACGCGCTGTTCGACGCCGGGTTCGTCGTCGAGCCGACCGTCGAGATCCGGTACGTCCCCTGGGTCGAGGAGACAGCTCGCAACGAGTACGTCAGCGCACAGGGTCACGACCGCCGTCAGCTGGCCGCGAGCAACCCGGCCAAGATCGAGGAGACGCGCCAGCTGCTCCGCCAGCACGAGGGCCAACAGGCGCTTGTCTTCGTCGACTACCTCGATCAGGGCCGAGCGCTTTCTGCGGCACTCGACGTCCCGTTCGTCAGCGGTGAGACTCGCCACGCGCGCCGTTCGGAGCTGTTCGAGACGTTCCGATCCGGCATGACGGACACGCTGATCGTCTCCCGGGTCGGCGACGAAGGGATCGATCTCCCGAACGCCGAGGTCGCTATCGTCGCCTCGGGACTCGGTGGGTCGCGCCGCCAGAGCTCACAGCGTGCCGGCCGCACCATGCGCCCGGACGGACGGGCGAAGATGTACGTGCTCGCGACCCGCGGCTCGCGCGAGGAGGACTTCGCCCGCCAGCGGATCCGCCACCTCGCAGAGAAGGGCGTTACGGTGACTGAAGAGGTAGCTCAGGCCGTCGATCGTGACACGTCTTAGGTTTAGGTCACTGTCGTCTGGCATGCTACTCACTACCGTGTGAACCCGCGACATTAGTGCAAAAGAATTAATATAATTCCCCTCACAGGATGGGATACAGCGATCAGGTGATCCAGATGACCGACGTCCACATTCCATCGCCGGCCGTTGCGTCCAGCAACGGCACGGCCGTGATTCCGGGGTCGATTCCAGCCCCGGTCGCTCGCGGCGAGGCGGCGAAGGACGTCGGGTATCGCTGGTCCACCCGGTTCGCAGCCAGTCTCGCCGCGTAACCCGCTCCGAGTGGGGATCGGTTCCCGCGGGCGTGCGACGGCGGAGCGACTGGCCGTGACCGGCGTGGCCACGCCCCGTTTTCCGTCGCTCCCCTCGCCTCGAAGTGACTGATCTCCAGCCGGCGCTACCGGCACGGGACGCGAGTGCGTTCGGCCGGTGGCCGGCCTCGTTGACGCGGCCCTCCAGAGTCGTCCCTATCGATTAGCGACAGCATCCGGCGTGCGTGGTCGCGGCTTGCCGGTTCGATTCCGGCCGCCGGTCTATGGCAGTGCAAGCCAGACACACCGACGTGACGGTGACAGTCACGCTTTGGGTCCCCCGCGACGCCTGTGGCGACCTCCAGAGTAGCGTCGAGGGTGTTCTCGGCAACGTCGAGAACGTCGATACGGTCCAGGTCCGTAACGTGACCGACGTGCAGCCGCGGGCGACCGACATCCGGGTCACGGCCGTCGCTGACCTGACGGTCGCCGTGCCCGCCCACGGCGAAGGTGCTGTTCGAGAGACGCTGACGGACGGCTTCGGTGTCATGGACGTCTCCCGCTGTACCGTCGACACCGACGCGTGATCTGATACCGACCACCCCGCGCGGAACGCCGCTACCGGCGCGCGGGTTCGATTCCCGCACGGGGTCTGGGGGCAATCCCCCGCTGATAGCATGTATCGATCACCGGCCCTCCAAGCCACGCTCCTGCGACAGGAGTACGACCACAGCCGTACAGACCGCAAATACCGACGACACGACCGGTGACCGTCGTCGATCAGTCGTCCGGTTCCGTCCTGACGACATCGACGCCGTTGGACTCGGCCCCTTCGTCACTGCGCTCGAGCGCGAGTCCAGCGAGACCGGTCGCGATCATCCCAATACCGGTCGCGCGCGTGGCGTCTTCGTACCACTCGCGCGGTTCGAGGGCGTCGGCGTTCTCAAAGCCCATCGTCAACATCTTCGAGGACAGTTTGATCGCCAGCCGCGGTGCGATCGCGTACAGAGCACCGTTGAGCACCAGCCACGCATAGCCGAACGAGCGACACTTGTTGCACATCGTCGGACACTTGCCGAGCATCGATGACGATAGGGGCTCCAGCACCGTCAATGCACGCCTCATCGCGACCACTTGGCGTCCGAGAGCGTCCGCTGGACGGCTTCCTGGCCGATCGCCCGCGCGAGCGTGTCGAAGCCCGCCCGCTCCTCGCGGTCGTCGGCGTTGGCGACCAGTCGCGAGACGATAAACTCCGGCGTGGACCGTCCGACCGTCTCGAAACGTGGCTGGTAATCGACTTCGAGTTCGAGGTTCGGCGTCAGCCCCTCGGCGAAGATCCCATCGACGCGAGCTGCGTCCGGCAACGGCTCCAGATCGTCCGCGAGGTGGGTGACGAACACGCCGAGTGCCTCGCGTTCGACGGTCAGCGTCACCAGCCCGTGCAGCAGGTCGGCGGCGCTTCCGGGTTCGGTGATCGCCTCGAACTCGTCGACGAGCATCAGGGTGTGTCCCTCTGCGGACAGCGGTGGAACCACGTTCTTCAGCGTCGATTCGAGCACGCCGGCGTTGAAGCTGGCGTGACGCCGGTGGAAGACGACGGCGTCTACGAGTCCGACCTCCGCAGTCTCGACCGGCACGGGCAGCCCCATCTGTGCGAGCAACTGCACCTGCGCGAGCGTCTCGAGCAGCGTCGTCTTCCCGCCGCTGTTGGCTCCCGTGAGAACGGTCACCCGGTCGCCGCTGGGCGGTGCGTTCGCCGTCGGATACTGCAGGCCGTGCTCGCCGACCGCGTAGTCCACCGGCTGGACCGTCTCGTCGTTCGCTTCGAGAAAGAGGTTGCGAGCGCTCTCGACCGCGAGGACGTCACTGTCGTCGACGAACGTCGGACGCGTGAGTTCGAAGTCGATCGCGAAGCGGGCCAGCGACAGCGACAGCGCGATGTCGTCGACGGCCTCGACGGCGGCGTCGATCTCCGCACGAGCGTCCCCGATCGTCGATCGGGCGTCGGCGGCGACTGTCCCGGCCCGTTCGTCGACGGCTCCCCGGAGGTCCTCGGCGAGCGACCGCAGCGTCTCCGCGACGAAATCCCGCGCGTCCGTGGCATCGCTCGGCATCGCGGCCCGGACACGCTCGCTGTCGACGCCCGTCTCGACGACGACGTGATCGAGCACCCCCCTCTCGAACTCGTCGGCCGTCCGGATTTCGTTGCGGACCGCCTCGAGGACGGCATCGCTGTCTACCGCCATGTCTTCGACCGTCCCGAGCCGTGATTCGAGGCGGTCAAGCGTCTCGTCGGCCCCTGACGTGACGCTCCCGTCGTCTTCGAGGGTGGCCAGCGCATCGGCCGCGTCGGCGAGGGTGTCGGCGTCGAGTGCGCCCAGCGACGCGAACACGCCCGAATCGAGGCCGGCGTCCCGGAGTGCGAGGGCGGCCCGGACGGCCGACTGTTCGCCGTCGAGTCGCTCGTAGGCTTCGAAGGCGTCCGTGACCGCTTTTCGATCCTGCTGGTTTAGACGGGCCCACGTGTCTCTGGCCTCGATCACGTCGTCGAGGCGACGTGCTGCCTCGGCGCGGTCGGCGAGCGGCGTGAGCAACCGGATCCGATCCGCGGCGTGATCGGTGACGGCGTACCGTCCGATCACCGAAAGCAACTCCTTGTACACCTCGCGGACGTCCCGCGTCGCGAGGATGTCCATCGCGGCCCCGCCCTCGACACGCCGGAGGATTCGCGTCGCGCGACCGCGACTCAGTCCGGCCTCGGTCAGCGTTCGGATGTCTCCGTTTTCGATCGCCTCGATCGCCGTCTCGACGCCCAGTTCGGCGGCGAGCAGCTCCCGGGTTTTCGGCCCGACGCCCCAGTAGTCCTCCAGTCGCATATCGGATCCGTCGGCCCCGGTCGGGGTATAGCTTTCCTCACCGAAGCGTTATTCCCGCGTGATAATTACCACTGGTTTATATATCGTGGCCGGGCGAACGTCGGGCCGTCCGGAAATCGGACGTGAACACCATGGATGGCATCAGCGATAGCGTGGCAGTCGTCACGGGAGCGAGTACAGGTATCGGACGCGCAGCAGCACTCCGGTTCGCCCAAGAGGGTGCGAGTGTCGTCGCTGCCGACCTCAACGTCGAAGACGGCGAGGAGACCGTTGCAACGATCGAAGAGATGGGCGGAGAAGCAACCTTTATCGAGACAGACGTCAGTGATTTCGAGGATATCCAGGCGATGGTCGACGCCGCGGTCGACACCTACGGCGGGCTGGATTTCGCGTTCAACAACGCCGGTATCGAAGGCGCGAACGAACCGACGACTGACCAGCCGATGGACAACTGGGAGCAGGTCATCAACGTCAATCTGAAAGGTGTCTTCCAGTCGATGAAAGCAGAGATCCCCGTCATCCTCGAAGACGGCGGCGGTTCGATCGTCAACATGTCTTCGATCGCCGGGAAAGTCGGTTTCCCCGAGATCAGCCCCTACGTCGCCAGCAAGCACGGCGTCATCGGTCTCACGAAGACCGCGGCACTGGAGTACAGCGAAGCGGGCGTTCGGATCAACGCCATCTGTCCGGGTGTTATCGACACGCCGATGATCGATCGGTCGTCCGGTGACAACGAAGCCGTCGATCAGGCGATCGCCGCGACACCGATCGGTCGGCTCGGTAAACCCGAAGAAATCGGCGACGCCGCAGTCTGGCTCTGTTCGGATGACGCGTCGTTCGTCACCGCTGAAGCACTGGTTGCCGACGGCGGCCTGACGAGCCAGTGAAGCACCCCGGGGTCGAGTAGTTCGAGAATCGAAGATTCTCGTCAGCTGCTCGCGGGCTGGGCCCGCTCGCGGGTTCGTTGGACGGAATCCAACGCTCATCACGGAACTCGAAGATTTCCGTACGACCCCGAGGCACTCGGCTTGCTCCACCTGTGGATTCCCGCAGACTCAAATATGACGGGAGAGAACCCTCGCAAGTGAGCGACGAACACCCTCCGGACGACGTCGACGTCACCTGCCCGCGATGTGAGACTGTCATCACGGGCCACGACGGGTCGTGTCCCTCCTGTGGGCTCGTCTTTCTCGACGACGACGGCGGACTGACAGACGAGGCTGCCCAGGCGCTGTTCGAGGACAGCGACCTCGATCTGGAGCGCCTGGATCTCTCCCGTGGCGGCTATTACACGCCTCAGTGGGTACGGCTGCTCGTCGGGCTGGCGATCAGCACCCCGTTGGCTCCGGTCGTGCTGTTCGTCGCCGGTTCGATCGTGTCGCTCCCACTGTGGGCAGGCGGCCTCGTGTTCGTGCTCGGGTGGTTTCTGCCGGCAATAGCGCTCTCGCGATTGGCACTACCGAGTGTGATCGTCGCCGCAGGGCTCGTCGTCCTCGGTTCGACGCTCGTGCTGGCCCCGCCCGCGATCGTCGTCGGGCGCACGATCGTCGGCTCGGACGCCGAGACGATCGGTACGTTCGGCCCCGACGCCTGGACGGCGCAGGCTGCATTCCTGGCCATCGGTCTCGTCGTGCTCGTGCTCGGTGCGTTTCTCTACCGGTACGCGAGACGCAAACGCGACGCGTGGGCCGAGGACGGCCCCTGATAGTGATAGTGATTCGCGTAGCCGATCGGACGAATACCACCGCCGATCGGGTGATGAATATCGATTTCCCGAGAGGAATCTATGGGTTTCTACGCGAATCCCTATGAGTGGTGTAGCGATTTACCGGATCAACCGCACGCCGAAAGACTCGCGGCGCTCGACTTCCGAGCCCTCGTGCATTCCACTCACGAGGACGGCGCCGTGCGGTCGATCCGGAACAGACATCCAATAATCACTATGATAGGTCGACGATTCCGCGAGTTCGAACCGCGACACCGATGTTGGCGCTTCGCTGTCCCACTGTACGATATCGATCCCGGCGAGTTTCACCCGAACTGACGACGAGGTGACGCGGTGAAATCGCCACAGAAACGCGCTGTTGCGGCCGGCAAGTCGATCTCGTCTCGATAACCGTGTCACCGGCGACGGCAAAGTTACATACTACTGATAAGTTTATGGAGGGGGCAGCCGTACGAAGTCGTGTATGACAGCACACAAAGCGGACACGCTCGTCACCGCGGATTGGGTCGAAGACCACCTCGAGGAGTTCCAGGCCGACGATCCGGCGTATCGACTCGTCGAGATCAACAACCCGACGGTCACCGCCGACTCCGAGTATACGCCCTACGAGGACGGACACATTCCGGGTGCGACCTTCTTCCACTGGGAAGAGGACCTCAGCGACCCGGTATCGCGGGATATCCTCGACAAGGAAGCCTTCGAGCAACTGAACGGAGAGGCGGGGATCACCGAGGACTCGACGGTCGTCCTCTACGGCGGCGGCCGCGTCCCGAACTGGTTCGCGCTCTTTGGCTACTGGCAGTACAAGTACTTCGGCCACGAGGACGTGCGGGTCATCGACGGCGGCAAGACCTACTGGGTCGAAAACGACTACCCGCTGACGACGGACGTACCGGAGTTCACCCCACAGGAGTACACCGCTCGTGGACCGTTCGAGAACATCCGCGCGTACAAGTCCGACGTCGAGCAGGCGATTGACTCCGGCGTGCCGCTGGTCGACGTCCGCTCGCCCGAGGAGTTCACCGGCGAGGTCATCGCGCCCGAAGGGCTTCAGGAGACCGCCCAGCGCGGCGGTCACATCCCCGGCGCGAGAAACGTCCCGACGACGTCGGTGCTGAACGACGACGGCACGTTCAAGAGTCCCGACGAGCTCCGGAAACTGTACGAGGACGTCGGCATCGAGGAGGATCAGTCGGTCATCACCTACTGCCGGGTCGGCGAGCGATCCTCGATCGAGTGGTACGTGCTCCACGAACTGCTCGGTTTCGGTGACGTCGAGAACTACGACGGTTCCTGGACGGAGTGGGGCAACACGATCCGCGCTCCGATCGAGACCGGCGACGCCGAGTGATAGTGATTATTGTGACGATGTACCGGTATGACCACCCGACTGCGGGCGGTCGATCCGAAACAGACTCACAATAATCACTACGAGACTGTCCCTCACCCGTTCGGAGGTGGTATTGTCTGGTGTTGTCGAGCACGACCCAACGCGATTCGAGAGGGCGCACGAAGACTGTGAGCACGTCGTCTTTGGCGGTGCTGTCGCACCGTTTGCCCTGGATATTGCACAAGCGCCGGCTGTATCAGCGACCACTCGACGACACCGGACCGGCGCGTTGCGGCCGTCCTCCGTCCCTCCACAATGTAAGGGGATGGCGACGTCTTCGAAGAGACAGTCTCACCGACACAGCTCAGCCAGACCGAACTCATAGGGATTAGCGTAGCCGATCGGAGGAATCCCACCGCCGGTCGGGTGTCGGATGTCGATTTCCCGAGAGAAATCTATGGATTTCTACGCGAATCCCTATCAGCGCGTTCCGTCACAGAGACGGTATGACGACGTGGAGAGAATAGCCGGACTCACCCAGTCTCACTCCCGTCCGCACGGTGATCGTTCAACAGGTCAACTCCTGTCTCAGAATCGGTTCCCATTGCCGAGTGCATGAGCTGGTGGGCGGCGATGACCGCTGGGCTGATGACTGTGTTTGCTCCTGCACGTTCTAGTTTCCCCATATTCTCGCGGTTGGTCGCAATGGCGAATATCTGAATCTCTGGGTCGAGCTGTCGAACAGTCAGGATCGTTAGTGCATCGGCAGCATCGTCGTTCGTCGCAACGATTACCGTTCGCGCTCGCTCGACACCTGCCTCACGAAGCGATTTCTCGTCGTCGGGTTCCGCGGCGAGCGCATTGAACCCTTGATCTGAAAGTTCGCGTACCACCTCCCCGTTGGGCGAGACAACGAGCATATCGTTGCTGTCCTGAATATCGTCGAGGATCGCTCGAACGATGTCACTATAACCGAGAATGAGAACGTGGTCGGTGAGTAGATCGAGGTCTTCTTCGGACATTCTTCCGAGTACTTTCGCAAAGCGTGCTTGAACAACTGGACCCAAGAGTGTTCCGAGAGCGATCGCAAAGCTGGCCGTCCCGATGACGACGACGGACATCCCAAACAGCCGCGCGACCTGTGTGGTCGGTGCAACGTCGCCGTATCCGACGGTACTTGCAGTGATAAGCGTGTAGTAGAACGCATCGAGAGGTGTCGAGATGTTCGTGAATTCCTCGCGGAGCGCGTACGCGCCGGCTGTCCCGTAGATCTGTGCCCCGAGGATTGCCGCACCAGCAGCGAGTTGTGCAGTCGTCAACCCGATTTTCCGGTCGAAGTGCGTGCGGTTGTACAGGACGTTCGGCATCGCGAGGACGGACAGGACGATCAGCGGCACGGACAGCGGGCTCGACTGCAGGATCCCCTGGAGTGCCGTGACGGGCAACAGGACGACCGTCGAGTACCAGGCGACACGGAGGCGGCGACGCATGCCGTACGCACTCCCGATCATCAGAAAACCGGTCACCGTGCCAGTGAAACCAGCTGTCCGTTGGATCGCGGGTGGGATGAACTCCGCGAGCGGACCGACGACGGACTGTGCGCCGATATTCGCTATGCCGGTCACCACCGAGAGTAACGCAACAGCAACGGTCAGCGTGACGGTTAGACTCAATCCCAATGCTTGCCAGCCGATCCAGCGATTCCTGAGAAGCGACAAAAGTGACGTGCTCATGGATCCGTGGCCTCCCGATCGGTCTCGGTGATGGCGCCGACTGCCAGTCCCGCGTGACACCGACGGACCTGAACCCTGATACGTTCGGCCGCGACCGGTTCGAGTGAACTGCCCTGCCCTACCGCGCTCGGGGCTCTTCGCCCTCGCTTGTCGAGCAGATGGCTTGTTGTTTCTGTGTCGGAGCTTGCATCCGACGTGGACACGGCGTCGACGAGAGCGTCGCTCCCGTTCGCCCACCAGAACTCGGAGAGTTCTAGAGACGGCTCTAGACCCCACAGGCGACTTCCCTTTACAGGCCGTTCGAAGTGTCTCACTCCTACCGGGTGGACACTCGGCCACAACCGACGGCGGGCGCGTCTTCTCGCGCTTGCACACCGTCGGAAGCGTGGTGAGCGTCGGAGTCCCTCCTTCGACCACAGGGAGAGCAAGCGTGGCCGAGACAGTACAAGTAACTCGTGCGGGCGCTGTCTCGCCTCCCTGCTCGCGGCTTCGCCGTTCGCCAAGAAAGAGGACTTCGCGCCCTCAATTACGGCTACAGCAGTCGCAAGGGGTAGGTCGGTCGGTACGTCTTCGATGAACTGTCCAGGAGCCCGCGCTACACCGGGTATCGCTTCCAGGAGTCGTTTCCGATTGTCCCGACGAGACTTGCGGATACCGTCGGCTACACGTTCGTGGAGGCCTCTCTCATCCTGGGGCGGCGAATCCCTCCAAAACGGCATAGCCGGCACTATGTGGGGGATGAAATCCATTTCCAGTTGGATCGCCCGTTCGTTGCCATCCGTGAGTGGGTGTGAGGCTAGAATGGCTGTGTTCATCTCGTCTCACTATATTTAGGTATCGCATCGAGGACGGAACTGTACCGACGAGAGACCAGGGTACAGCAACCTGACCTCGTATTTGTATCTACACACACCACACTCGTGGATAGGTGCCTCGCGGTTCAACCTCGCATGCTTGGGTTCGGGTTCTTCTATCCGACCCCTCGCCCGTTCGGAGAGACCTTCCAAGAGATCGCGGACGCGTTGCTTCGGTGCATCGTCTTTCGATGCGAGCCCGCCAGCGGTGGATGGTTCGAGAGCCTCCATTTCGTTGTATAGATCATCCGATGAGAGGTCTCGCTCGTTGTCTTTGCCCATTACTCGATTCGTACTAGAGCTGCTGGCTTGAATGTTACCCCGCGCACGGTGGCGCAGGGAATCCCCCTCTCACGAGGGCAGGCTTCCTGTTTCGATGACGTGACTTGCAAACGCTCGCTGAAAGTCAGCGGTGTCCGTAGCGGTCACAGTCTCCACAGCCGTTGCTTCGGGCCAACCCAGCCCTAGCTCTTCGAAGCCGCGCTTCAAAACGTTCATCGCCGCATTCGCGTCCCTGTCCGTCTCGAACCCACACGACGGACACGAGTGTTCGCGTACCTGAGAGGGATT
>JBMCBU010000009.1:0-21353 GCA_048623335.1 Halapricum sp. | reverse complement strand
CCCTTGTCGTGCATCATGTTCGTCGTCGGGGCACCGACGCGGCTCTTCTCGTCTTTCTCCTTGGAGTCGAACGCGCGCCATTCCGGCCCGCGGTCGATCTCGTCGGCGTCGACGACCAGTCCGCAGTCGTCACAGACGGTCTCCCCGCGCGCGTCGTCGGCGACGAGGTTGCCGCCACATTCCGGGCAGGTAAGGTCGTTCTGTTCGTCGGTTTCGGATTCTACTGTCGATGTCGGTCGGGTGCGTGTTGTCTCACTCATGGTTCGAGGGCGGGTGCTCTCCGGGCAGGAATCTCCCTGGTAAAACCCGGATGCGCGGTCGCTGACCAATCGGTTAGTCCCAACCCTATATATTAGTTTCGGTATCTACACCCGTAGTACCGAGATGAGGCCGCATTATGGATTGTGGCAACTCTTGGCACGAGGATTGAAATAGCATAGCGTGTACAAGCGGTACAAGGCGACTGCCTCGGGGCTTGACCCCGGGGTGGGTTCACGATCGTCGATTCGGGACTCGTACCGACGGAAGTCACTCGGGAAACCCCCGAAAAGTCTTGTTTCCGGGCCTAGAACGGTCCGGGTATGATCGATCCGCTCGTCAGCGTCTTCGGACTCGAGGTCGACCCGGTGCTCGTCGCTCTCGTCGCTATCATGCTCGGGTTCGTGTTTTTCGTGTACCTGTTCATCAGGCGAACCGTCACTGGATTTCAGGAAGGGATCGAACAGTCCCGCCGCAAGCGCTAGATCGACGCTGCGACTTCGATCGCGTTCTGAATATCCGCGTCATCGATATCCCAGTGGGTGCATAGCCTGATCGTGTGCTCGCCGAACGCCGATCCCGCGACGCCGCGCTCGTGGAGACGTTCGAGCGTCGCCTCCGCCGGGTCGTCTGTCTCGACGAGGACGATATTCGTCTCCGGGTCGGACGGCGACAGGCCGGATACGGCCTCCAGACCAGCTGCCAGTTCGCGGGCGCGACGGTGATCCTCGTGCAATCGGTCGCGATTCTCCAGCGCGAGGAGTCCAGGAGCGGCGAGTATCCCGGCCTGGCGCATACCGCCACCCATGAGCTTGCGGATCCGTCGGGCACGCTCGATGAACTCGCTGGATCCGGCGAGCATCGACCCGACGGGCGCAGCAAGTCCCTTCGAGAGACAGCTCATCACCGAATCGACCTCGCGGACGATCCGTGCGGCTGGGACATCAAGCGCCGTCGCGGCGTTGAACAGGCGCGCGCCGTCGAGATGGACGGGAACACCGTGCTCGTGGGCAGCCTGTGCCGCTTCGTCGATCCGCGCGGGTTCGATGGCCGTCCCGCCCTTCGAATTGTGGGTGTTTTCGAGGACGAGCAGTCCCGTTCCGGGCCGATGACTGTCGCCTTCGACGTACCCGTCGTGAACCTGTGCCGGCCTGACGACGCCACGGTCGCCGCCGTCGATCGTCCTGGCCTGGACCTGGCTGTGTTGGGCGACACCCCCGAGTTCCCACTTGTAGGTGTGACACTCTTTTTCCAGGAGCACCTCCTGGCCGCGCTCGGTGTGGGCCCTGACGGCGATCTGGTTGCCCATCGTTCCCGAGGGGACGTACAGCGCGGCCTCTTTGCCGAGAATCTCGGCCGTCCGCGCTTCGAGCTCGTTGACGGTCGGATCCTCGCCGTAGACGTCGTCGCCGACCTCGGCCTCGGCGGCGGCCTCGCGCATCTCGTCGCTCGGCTTCGTGACAGTGTCGCTGCGAAGATCGATCATACTCGGCCTTCGACAGGGACGGCCAAAAGCGTGTCCGCGCGTTCGTCCCTCGATCGCCCATCAAATCAGATGGTCCGACTGTCGTCGATCGCCACGTTCGGGCCCTGGATTTCGAGTGAGAGGTCTTCCGTGATGATGTCGCCGCCTCTGTTTTTCGGGACGCGGAGTTGGTACTCGATGTCGCCTTTCGATTTCGAGACGATGTCGAGTTCCCAGACGACGTCCGCGACGATGAGCGTCAGATCGCGGAACGGCGGCTGTGGATCGCCCGTATGACAGAGCAGGACGCCCAGACTGTTCGTGTCCTCGAGCGTCAGGCTCAGAAACGAGAGTGTCTCGTTGTACGCTTCCCGCGAGTCACCACGTTCGAGCGGGCTCATTGGGTCGATGATCACGTTCACCGAGCCGTCGATTGTCTCGATGAGATCGTACAGATCATCGAGCGGATTGTCTCTGACGGCGGAGTTACCCGTGTACGCGCGACTCCCAGTCAGCTCGCGGATCAACTCGCCTTCCATCGTGAGTCTGCTCCCCGTCGTCTCGATGCGGTACGGAGCGTCGACACCGCCGCGCTTGTCGAGATCGCGCTGTACCGACGACTGGGGTCGAAGCGTCGAGATGTACAGCGTCGGTCGCTCGTTCATCAACTGATAGAGCAACGTCTGGCTCTGGGTCGCCGGCGGTGTGACGAGCGCGAGGATATCTCCCGGATCCAGTCCGCCACCGAGGCGCCGGTCGAGCGCCGCGATCCCCGTCGAGATCGAACCCACCATGCAAATGTTAACGACACTCATGGAGATATATGTTTGTGTCCGAGAAAGATTTGCAGGCGGCAACGGCGTGCAGACGGGACAGAGCGAACGCACGCGTTCGAGTGAGGTCGCGAGACCAGGAGCGACTGGCTCAGGCCAACGCTTCGATGTTGGCGACGATCTCCTCGGCGTACGCGGTCGTCCCGAGCTTCTCGGCGTCCTCGAGCTGGCGTTCGAGGTCGTAGGTGACCTTGCCCGAGGAAATCGTCTCCTCGACGGCGTCACGGACGAGATCCGCGGCGTCGTCCCAGCCCATGTAATCGAACATGAGCCGCCCGGAGAGGATCATCGCGGTCGGGTTGGCCATGTCCTGGCCGGCACGCTTGGGTGCCGAACCGTGGACCGGTTCGGCCAGCACGCGGGCGTCGCCGAAGTTGGCACCAGGCGCGATGCCGAGGCCGCCGATCTGAGCGCCCGCGGCGTCCGAGAGGTAGTCACCGTTGAGGTTCGGCATCGCCAGTACGTCGAACTCGTCGGTGCGCAGTTGCATCCACTGGAGCATCGCGTCGGCGAGGCGCTCCTCGACCATGACGGCGTCCTCGGGAATGTCGACCTCGTCCTGGGTCTCCCACAGCGAGTCGGGCGCGGCGAAGACCTCCTCGTCGGGGTACTCCTCCTCGGCGACCTCCATGCCCCACTCGCCGAACTGCCCCTCGGTGAACTTCATGATGTTGCCCTTGTGGACCAGCGTTACTTTCTCACGGTCGTGCTCGATGGCGTAGTCGATGGCCTTGCGGACGAGGCGCTTGGACCCGAATTCGGTGATCGGCTTGATCCCGATCCCGATGGGGCCGTCGTGCATCGTCTCGTCGAATCCCATCTCCTCTTCGACGAACTCCCGGACGCGCTCGACCTCTTCGGTGCCTTCCTCCCACTCGATGCCGGCGTAGACGTCCTCGGTGTTCTCCCGGAAGGTCACCATATCCATCTCCTCGGGGGCCTTCATCGGCGAGGGGACGCCATCGAGGTAGTAGGTCGGCCGGACGTTGGCGTAGAAATCGAGCGTCTGCCGAAGCGCGACGTTCAGCGAGCGAAAGCCCGCGCCGACAGGGGTCGTCAGCGGCCCCTTGATGGCGACCCGGAACTCGTCGATGGCGCGTACCGTATCGTCCGGCAGGTTCTCGTCGTAGTGCTCCCGGCCGGACTCGCCGGCGTAGACGCGCATCCACGCGATGTCGCGACCGGTCGCCTCGGCAGCGGCAGTCAGTACCTTCTGGGCGGCCGGCCCGACGTCTTTCCCGATGCCGTCACCGTGGATGATGGGGATGATCGGCGTCTCCGGGATCGAAAGCTCGTCCGCGTCCTCGTCGATGACCTCGATCGGCTGTCCCTCGGTCGGGACTTCGACCTTCTCGTAGTCGTAGTTCATTATCGTTCGGACAGACGCCCAGCGCTCCTAAAAGACCTATCATTCCGGCGAGCGTCAGAAACCGAGTGCCGTCACGGAAGCCTACCGACCGAGACGTTCGCGGCTGATCGCGATGCCCGAAGGCGTGATAATCAACTGGTCGTCGTCTTTCTGGACGATGTCGCCGCCGACCTCGCCCGCGACCTGCTTGAGATCGTCGGTGATGTGTTCCATCGTCTGATCCTGCGTTGTGTGTCGCGTGATGTCCGCGATGACGATGTCGCCGTCGTAGACGGCGTCTTTGATGTCGATGACGTCCTGCTGGTCGCCGATGCGTGCGATCCGAACTGTCGTGTCAGCCTCGGCCGCGTCCGTCTCGAAGTCATCTGCACTCAGTTCGACGTAGTCGTCCGTCCGCCGGGAAGAGCCGGACTCCCCCAGGATTTTGCTCATCAGTCCCATACTCCATCCAGCGGTGCCTGCCACAATAGGCTTTACGTCCACGGTCATCGGAGACGGCCAGCGACCTGCGGCAGTGTCAGAGGGAGTAGCGTAGCCGATCGGACGAATACCACCTCCGATCGGGTGATGGACATCGAGTTCCCTCCGTGGATGGCGACGCTTATCCCATCAGCAACTACGCGCCCGGGCCGAGACAGGAGACGTGCCCCCGTTCGATCAGTTCGGTCTCGCGGTCGTCGTTCCAGTAATGTCGGAGGTTCGCCCGCTCGGCGTAGTAGACCCGGCCGTCGTGAGGAACTGGTTCGCTGGTGACGTGGCCGCGGTTCGAGACGCGCCAGCGAACCGCTCCCGTCTCCGGGTCGAGCGCGTACAGGTGCGTGTCGTAGGACCCGACGAGAATCGCCTCGGGCGTGACAGTCAGCGATCCGATCACGGATCCGCCGACGTCGGTCGACCAGCGTCGTTCGCCAGTCGTCGCGTCAAGCGCGTATACGTGGCCGTCGCCGCTGCCGACGTAGACGAGCCCACGCTCGGGATCGAGACCGGGGTTCGACATCACGATCCCGTCGGTTTCGAACGACCACTGCTCTGTGCCGTCTTCGAGGTCCAGACAGTAGATCGAGTCGTCCCAGGAGCCGACGTAGGCCCTGCCCTCGTAGACCGGCGGGGTCCCCTTGACCTCACCGCCGGTCTCGAACGACCACGCGAACGACAGCGACGGGAACTCCCAGGCGTAGACGATCCCGTCGTTCGAACCCGCGATCAGCCGCTCCGTCGCCGGATCGATCGCCGGCGAGGGATGAGGCATCCCGCCGATGTCCTGGTCGTCGGTCCACAGCGGCTCGCCGGACTCGGCGTCGACGGCCCACAGCCGGCCGGACGCGGGGTGTTTGTGTTCGGTCTGGAAATACAGCACGCCGTCCCAGTAGGCCGGGCTGGAACCGATCGCGATGGCGAGATCGAGCGCGGATCGGGACAGTCTCCAGACGCGGTCGCCGGTCTCGACGTCTACGGCGTACATTGAGCCGTCATAGCCGCCGACGATGGCCGTCTTCCCGACGATCGTCGGCGTCCCGTGGATGCCGAGGTTCGTCGCGCCGGTCCGGGCACTCCAGCGCCGCTCGCCGTCGAGCCCGAAGCCGTGGATACGGCCGGTGTCGCTCGCGACCACGAGCCCGTTCCCGTCAGGTGTCGGCCGGGGGCTGGACTTGGCGGCGGTGTGGCCGACGGCGTTGATCGGGTGGGACCACTCGACTGCAGGGTCGTCCGGCACTGTCGCATCGGGATAGTAGCCGAGCCGTCGCACGCCGCGTCGGAACATCGAGACGTCGCCGGTCGGGTACGCCTGCTCGTACGACAGAGCCGGCGGGTCGAAATCCGCCTGCGTGCGGTCGTAAGTCGAAGGCGACGCTGACAGTGTCGCACAACCGGCGAGTCCGGCCGCCGCAACGGCCCCGACTCCAGCGAGGTAACTCCGTCGCCCCAGCCGCCTCGCTCGTCGTTCGTCCATCCGTACCGTCCGTTCGGATCGAGTCGACATATGTCATCGGGTCTGCGAGCCTCGACGACTGTTTCGGCAGTCGTCCCGTTTCGAGAGGTTTAGGCGTCGCTCGACCGAAGCGGGCGTATGCCCAGAGATCGATCCGAATTCGACGATCTGCGGCCGCTGGCGTTCCGCGAACCGCGCGAGGTGCTCGATGCCGATGAGATGTACACGATCTACGAGGTCGCCCGCCTGCTGCAGGGCGTCGAACCCGACGCCGAACTGGACGTCGAGACCGAGAACGTCCTGCTCGACTGGGCGATCCCGTGGATGCTCAAGTACAGCTCGGAGTTCGTCTTCGCCGAACCGGCCGACGACACGGAACCTGGTTACTACGGCCTCGCGGAGGCCTGAATCTGCCCGTCGCCGGCTCCGAGCAACTCGACGCCGGCAAGACGACCGTCTCGGTCGGGCTGGTCGAGCGGACCGGCGCGGTCGGCGACAAGCCCCGGGCCGGCAACGGCTTCTGGTACAGCCACGACGACGTGCGAGCGGCCACCGGCTCCTGACAGCTTTTCTACCCGAACCGGGCGGCCTGTGCCGCGAGTTCGACGTGCTCGTAGGGATCGCGCTCGACGCTCGGACCGTGGCCACAGTGCAGTGCTGTGAGCGTCTCGTCGGTCGTCCCCCGCACTCGCTCGATGCTCTCGATCAGCAACTGGCGGTCGCCTTCAGCGAGGTCTGTCCGGCCGAACCCGCCGTTGGCGAAGATCAGATCGCCGGCGAACAGGATGCCCGGACCGGGGGCGAAAAAACAGAGGTGATCGTCCTTGTGGCCCGGCGTGTGTAAGGCGGTGTAGGCGTCGTCGCCGAACTGTATCGTCTCGCCGTCCCCGATAGCGTGGTCGACGCCCGGCTGCTCTGGGTCGTATCCCCAGACCTCGACGTCGAACGCTTCCGTGACGCGGTCGAGGTTCCCGACGTGATCGGGGTGGGTGTGCGTGAGCACGAGGGCGTCGAGAGCATCGACGTGGTCGCGAGCGGCCCCGCAGACGTCGAAGTCGTTGCCGGCGTCGACCAGGACCGTCCGCTCGCCGGTGACGAGAAACACGTTGCTCGTGAAGACCTGCTCGCCGGCCGCGAGGTTCGTTATCATGCCTGCTCGTACGAACAGCGACCGCTTGTGCGTGTCGGTCGTGTCACCGTCGACGCTGTGCGACGCGTTCTTCGGCTGTCTCCTTTGTGACAACCTCGTACAGCAACGCTCGCGAGCCGTCTTCTGTCGGGCGCAAGATTCGACCCAGCCGCTGGGTGAACTCCCGCTCGCTGCCGCTACCCGAGAGGACGATTGCCACGTTGGCGTCGGGGACGTCGACGCCCTCGTCGAGTACGTTCGCGGTCACGATCCGCGAGTACGTCCTATTGCGAAAGGCTCGCAGGATCTCCCGGCGTTCGTCGGCGCTCGTTTCGTGGGTGATCGCCGGCAGCAGGAACCGCTCGGAGAGCCGGTAGACGAGATCGGTAAACGCCGTGAACACGATGATCCGGTCGTCGTCGTGGCGGTCGAGCAACTCCGCCAGCAACTCGACCTTTCGGTCGGCGTTCATCATTACCTCACGCGCCCGCTGTTTCGCGAGCAACGCCTCCCTGGCGGCGGGGTCGTTCCCCGAGCGCATCACGAGCTTCCGGTAGTCCTCGCCGCTGTGCAACTGGAGGTTCGATCGCTGCAGGTAGTCGGTGAAGGTTCCCTGGTGGCGCTCGTAGCGCTCGCGCTCCTCGGGAGTCAACGAGACGGTGAGACGCTTGATGTCGTAGGCTGCGAGATGCTCGCCCGCGAGTTCGTCGGGGTCGATCTCGACGACCTTCGGACCGACCAGCTCGGTCAGCAGCTCGTGTGCGCCGTCGGGTCGCTCGAAGGTCGCGGTAAGTCCCATCCGCACCGGTGCGGCCAGCAATCGCGCGATCTCCCGGTAGCCCTCGCCACCGAGGTGGTGGACCTCGTCGAAGACGACGGACTCGAAGCGATCGCCCAGTTCGCCAGCCCGGAGATACGCCGAGTCGTACGTCGCGACGGTGAGTGACTCGACGCGCTGGGCCCCACCGCCCAGTTGCCCGATCGGGACGTCGAACTCTCGGTCGAGTTCCTCGCGCCACTGTTCGAGCAGGTCGATCGTCGGTACGACCACCAGCGTCGGCACGCCCAGGTCCGCGATCGCGACGATCGCGATCACCGTCTTGCCGCTGCCGGTCGGCAACTCCAGTACGCCCCTTTCGTGGGCGTCGCGCCAGGCCTCGAGCGCCTCGCGCTGGTAGGACCGGAGTTCGTAGGTACTGATGAGATCCAAGGAGTCAGACCCGAAGACAGTATCCTCGTAGGCGATATCCGCCTCGTCCAGCCGACGTCGCAGCTCCCGGTATCGAAACGCCGGTGCGCGCGCGGTCTCGCTGCGGGGGTCGTGCTCGACGAACGGCAGATCCGGCACCTCGCCGTCGATCCGGATCGTGCCGTCCTCGTAGCTGAGCCGCGTTGCCATCACTCGGCGTTGCGTTCCCAGTCGTAACTATTTATCCGTCGCCGGCCGCCGTGTCCGGCATGGAACCGACCGCCCATCACTACGGCATCACCGTCTCGGATCTCGATCGAACGCTGGCGTTCTACCGCGACGTGCTCGATCTGGACGTGCTCGCGGAGTTTTCCGTCGGCGGCGAGGCCTTCGCGACCGGTGTTGACGTCCCGGAGGCCAGCGCCGAGTTCGTCCACCTCGAGGCCGGCGACGCCCGGATCGAACTCGTCGAGTACGGCCCCGAGGGCGATCGCCGATCGCGGCCGTCGCTGAACGAACCGGGGGCGACCCATCTCGGACTCGCGGTCGACGATCTCGATTCGGTGTATGCGGAGCTGCCCGACAGCGTGGACACGCTCAGCGAACCGCAGACGACCGAGAGCGGGACGCGGATCCTGTTCGTCCGTGATCCCGAGGGGAACCTCGTCGAGCTACTGGACGTCTAGGGTCCGATCCGGGGGTATCCGGAACGGCAACGCGTTCGAAGCCTACGGGCTCGCCTCGGCGGCCGTCTCATCCTCTTCGAGACTTTCGAGGGCCTCGAGCGCGGTCCGTCGGTAGTTCTCGACCGGCAGGTCGTACTGTTCGCGGGCCATCTCGACGTACTCGTCGGTCGCGTCGGACTCGAATCGCTGGACCCGTTCGAGGGTCCGTTCGGCCGTCTCGACGACCCAGCGATCGCGCGTCGTCTCGCCGACGCTCGTGATCGACTCCGGTCGGACCGAGACGTTGACGTCACCCTCGTCGGTCTCGTACGTGCGTGGCTTGCCGACCACGGAGACGTACGCCGGCGGCTCCAATTCGCGAAGCGTTGCGGCCGCGTCGGGCTGGTACTGGCCAGCGTAGACGAAGAACGTACCGCCGTTGGGATCGACGATCCGCCCCTGCCAGTACTCGCTGTCCTCGCCGACGTCCTCGGTCTCGGTCAGCGTCCCGACGACGAAGATCCGATTGGCCCGGACACCCGTCGGCAACAGGACGTACACCGGCGCGCGGTCGTCGTCGCTCTCCTTGAACGTGTAGGTCGCGTCGTTGAACTCGCGTGCGAAGACGCGTCGGGCGACTTCGCGGGTTGGCGTGGAACTCATGTTAGATCGACCTCGCTTCGATCAGCGCCCGCTCTGTATCGATCGGTTCGTCCAGCGTCTCTAGTTCGTTCACCAGCAGGTACCGACCCAGCGTCGGCCCGGTGACGCGGTAGTACCGCCCGAGCGTGGCCACGCGCATCTCGTCGGCGACGACCGTCGTGTCCAGCGCGTCCATCGCCATGTCCTTTGCCTCCTCGAGTTCGATACCGGTCAGCTCCTCGGTCGCTTCCTGGTCGAAGATGACCTCCTGGACCTCGTTGCCGTCGTCGAGCACGCCCTTGATCCGAAGGTCGAACTCGCCGTCGACTTCGCCGTGCTCGCTGCAGCGACCGTTCTGGAGGACCCGGGTACACCCCTCTTCGGGGCAGCGCTTGATCAGCCCGCTGCCGTTCTGGATGTCGACCAGGGCACCTTCGACGGTCTGGGTATCGTCGCCGACTTCGATGTCTTCCTCGAGTTGCTCGATGGTCGTCGTCCGGTTGAGTTTCACCGAGTAGTTGCCCTGGTACTCGTCGGTCACGACGTTGCCGAGTTCGTAGACCTGCCCCTCCTGTAGTTCGGGGAGGTCCGACTTGGCCCACTTGGTGAACTTGATCGTTCCGGACTCGTCACCGAGGAGGCCGACCTGTGCGACGGAATCGCTCCGGGGATCCCAGAGGTCGACGACCTTCGCGGTGACGTCGACCCACTGTTCGGCCGTGTCGATATCGGCGAGCGCGACGTGCTCGTTGCCGCCGCCACCCCCGAGGTCGTCTCGCTCCATGCCCGCCTCGTCGAGGTAGCCGTTCGTGACGCTCCGGCGCGCCTCCTCGAGGGGGACTTTGTATTCGTTGACCAGCGTGTCGAGGCGGTCCTCGACGTCTTCGACGTCGATCTCGAGCTGGTCGGAAAACTGCTCGTGTATCTCTTCCGCGTGGGTACGCAAATCGGTCATGGTCTCACTGTCTCCGCTCTGTTTTCGGTGGGAGACATCCGGATGTTGGTCGGCATCACCTATAAACCCTCGGCAGGCAAGGCGAAAGTGAAATCGCGGTACTCCGGGGTCACTGCGGTCGGCCCGGGCACCCCGTCTGAGAAGGCCTATGTGTTCGGCGACCGGACGAGTCGGTATGGACGACGACCGGCTCGCGCGGTTCCTCCGGACGAAGTTGCGGTCCGCCGGCCAGCAGTACGGACAGGCCCGAGCGGTATACCGGCGCGCTCGCAACGCTGCCGCCGTCGACCTCCCGGTCGACGAGGAAGGGAACGCGCGTCTCGTCTGTCGGCGCCACGCCGAGCGCCGCGCTGTTCCGGTCGACAGCGACGGCACACCGTCGTGTTTCGAGGGGGGTCATCCAGACTGTGAGGGGTGTCGCGAGGACATCCGCGACCGACGAGTCGAGACGTGGTAGCTACGCGGCCTTCGAGTGGCTCACTCGGAGTAGCCTTCCTGGAGGAACGCCCCTTCGGTCTCGTAGACCGACACGAGTTCTTCGATAAACTCCTCGTAAGACTCGTCTTCCTCGGTGTGTGCGTCCAGTCGCTCTTTGAGGTCCTCGCTGATTTCGAGCGTGTATGTCATGGTGATCTCGCCGGTCCGGACCGGCACGCGTGTACGTTAGTCACCGAGACCTAAATAGAAACCTGCCGCTCGTTGCTATACGTGACGAACTGAAAGGTAAAGGTGAGGACATGAAAACCGAGAATAAATTATTATCATCCAACAATTCTATCCGAGAGGTGTCACATGTCAATATTTAATAGACCGGCACGAGTAGTGAGTCACTGAATGGGAACCGTTAGCACACGTCTCGACTCGCAGGCGAAATCGATCTTCGACGACCTCGGGTACACGGTTTCTCGTGACGGGGAAGAGATCACGGCCGAGCGCAAGTGGCGTGTCGTCCACGTGACGCCCATGCCCGAACCGGACGACGCACCGACCTCGGGGCAGTTCCGGTGTTTCGTGACACGGGAGGACAACTGTCGCGACCTCGAACGGCGACTGCAACGTCAGGAACTAGAATACGACTGGGCGATCATCGGCGTCGACGACACAGGCGAATACGAGGTCTATACGACGACCGTCGGCTGGTGACCTCTACAGGCGGGGCGCGTCGCTGACTGCTCACGAGCGACGAATCACCCTCAGGGTGCGAGACGGTTCTTGCGGTTTTTCATGTGTTCGTTGTAGTGTTCGAAGGTGATCGGCGCCCACTCCTCGGCCAGATCGAGGATCTGCTCGGTCATCTCCCGGATTTCCCACTGTGCGTCGGCAGCCGCGCGCATGTCGCCGATGTGCATCAGCATGCGTGCGTTCATCGTCATCACGATGTTGACTTTCGTCCCGATCGGGAGGACGAACCGGGCGTCCTCGGGCGGCATCCCCAACTCAAGTAGTTCCTGGTAGGACTCGACGGCGCTGGAGACGGTGTCGGCGAAGATCTCCTCGCGTTTCTCGACAGTCGCCTCGTCGACGGGACCGGTCTCCTGGTTGCGCCCGACCCAGTCGGGATCGGTCGCGGAGGGCGGGTAGACGACGAGTTCACCATCGCGGACGTCTTCGGGGTCGATGTCGTCGAAAGAGACGTACCGCATCGACTGAATATCGAAGGTAACGTGGCGGTGTCGAGTGATCTGAGCCATACACGACCGGCTGACTCCCTTGATCGCGAACGTCGCGTGCGGGTGCTCGAAGGGGCCGAAGTGGCCATGATCGAGTAGGTGCGTGATGAGTGTCTCCTTTTTGTCTTCGATCGAGTCACCGTCGATGGTCGACATGGCCTCTTCGAAAGACTGGTCGGCGATGAACTCCGAGGCGTAGTCGTTGCGTGCGGCCCGGCAGATCAGTTCCTCGGGGTCGTCGGTCGCATCGAGTAGACGGACGTCCATACCCACGTTCGATACCGGCGGGGAGATAATACCTGCTATCCGGTCTGTGCCGCAGGTGGACGCCACCGCATCGGGAGATACCGGAGCGACACCGGAAACCGAAAGACTGGCTACGCCGGACCGTCCAGATCTGGACATGGGAAACGAGACAGACGAGGGGGCCGTCTCCGAGAAGCGCCGATCGGAACTGCTCGATCGGATCTCCAAGCGGGGGTCGACGATCGGTGAGAAAATCCCCGAAGAGGTGACGATCGACGGACAGGCGATCGCGCTGCGGTCGTTCGTCTGGGAGACCAAAAAGCAAGGGGTCGTCCCGCCGGAGAAACGCCAGAGCGTCCGGGAAGTCCGTGCAAAGCTCAACGAAGAACGTGCGCGCTTGAAAGAGCGACTGCGAAGCGAGGACCTCTCGCCGCAGGAGGCCGAAGAACTGGCTGATACCATCGTCGGGATCGATCGGGCGATTTCGGCACTGAAGAATCTCCGCGAACCCGATCTACAACAGCACGCACATCAAGAATACGTCGAGAGCAACCGGCGCTGGGTGAACTTTATCGATCAGTTACTCTAGAGGGGGTTCCAGTCAGAGGGCGAGGCTGTCAGCCCGACGACCCGCGCCTCGCGGGTTCCCTCGCGCTCGCGGATCTCGATCATGCCGTCGAACGCCTGCTTGATCACTTGCAGGGTCTGATCGTCGTGCGCACCGGAGTCGATCGTGAACAGGCCGAGATACCCGGCCGCGTCCAGTCGTGAGGAGAGGACGTGACAGAACTTGAAGACGGTCTTGCGGTCGGTGTAGGTCAGCATCGTCGACAGCGACGAGAGCGCGAGCCGGCCGTCCTCGACGCCGCTCTCGTGAAGGCCCTCGAGTGCCTTGGTGATCCCGATCCCGATGCCCGTCAGGTCACCGGGCGAGGAGACGTGATGGGTGTACACGCCGCCGTTGGTTGTTTGTCCGCCGGACGCGTCGGAGACGCAGTCGATGACGCCAAACGGGAACGACTCCGAGCCGACCCGTTCGCGGAAATCCGCGATGACGCTGTCGGCTCGATCGCCCGTCGAGACGACCACGGCACCTTCGTCCTGACGGACGCCGTCCGCCAGCATGTCGTACACGAGTGCGTCTTTTCCGGTCATGGCCGGACCCGAGACGAGAATCGAAGACCCGGGTCTGACCGAATCCAGTGCGTCGATATCGAGTACGTTAGTGAGATCGTACATGGTCCCGGTGTGATCAGTGTTCGTCGCCATTTCCGAGCCCCCGCAGCGTCGCGATGAAGTCTTCGTCGTCTTCGATGCCACCCAGCGTCTGTGACAGGTCGTCCTGTAACTCGTCGATCCGCTCGGTTAACGCTTCGTATTCGTCGCTCTCGGCCAGCTCCGCGCTGCTCTTTGTCGCCTCGAGGGTCGCCTGTTTTTCGACGAGCGAATAGTATTCCTGGAGCAGTCCGTCGTACGTCGACCGTTCGAGGAGGTTCTCGACCGTCTCGTGGAGTTGTTCGCTCCGGATCGGCTTCGTGAGATACGAATCGAACCCCATCTCGAGGATGTCGAAGTCCGGTTCGACCGCCGTCACCATGGCGACTCGGCACTCGTAGCCGCTCTCGCGGATCCGTGAGAGGACTTCGTCCCCCGAGAGGCCGGGCATCATACGATCCAGTAGAACCACGTCGACCGCCTCGTCGAGCATGTCGAGGGCTTCGTCGCCGTTCTGGGCTACGCGGACCTCGTAGTCGTCCTGTAGCCAGAGATTGTACGTCTCGGCGACGTCCGGTTCGTCTTCGACGATGAGTACGACGGGTGCGTCGGGATCTGACATCGGCTCTCTGGGAGTTGTTTACTCTCCAAATACATATCAGTGTGGGTCACGATCCGACCGACGGTGGGGTGCCGGTCGTGACCACGACCGGTCAGTCGCAAGTGCCTTGGCATCGCTTATGGGTGTCGAGACCGCAGTCACGACTGTGCTGACGAAGGAGCTGCTTCGCGTCTCCCGGGCCGGCGGGGGCTATCGACCCCAGTTTGTCGGCGAAGAGCACCGCGGTCTCGCGGCGCGAGTCATCGGGACCTACCAGGGTCACGTCGGCCAGCCGCGCGAGCGACTGGAGTCGGCACTGACCGAGCTCGAACGCGATGCGCCCGACTTCAAGCTCGTCCGCGGGTTCGCCAAGCTGCTGGATCGGGAAGCGACCGTCGAGACGCGAGCGCCCCTACCGCCCGAACGCACTCGCCGCGCCGCCTTCGAGGCCGCCGAGGCCGTCGGCGTCGTCACCGAGGCGGACCGCGAACGTGCGCTCGCGCGAGCGGCCGACCGGCTCGCCGTCGATCCCGACGACCTCGAACAGTCGCTGTACGCGGATCTCGATGATCGACAGATCCTGACCGACGTCTCCACGCGATACGACCCGGACTCGCTGTGCGAACAGTACGACCTCTCGCTGGCGCAGACAGCGCTGTTCGACGCCACGGAAGTCCGGGTCAGAAGCGACGATCCGAAGGCCGTGATTTCGGCGGTCAAGCGCCTGCGACTCATGTACGAGATCGAGCGAACTGATGATGGCCGGGAGGTCGTCGTAACCGGTCCGACCACGCTATTCAGACGGACGCGCCGTTACGGCACCCGCTTTGCCCGCCTGCTGCGAAGCGTCGCGAAAACCACCGAGTGGCGCCTCGACGCGACGATCGACGACGACGGTACCGAGCGCGAGCTGGTGCTCACCGAGGACGACGTGACCGTCCCCGACCACGATCCAGTCACGGAGGTGACCTTCGACAGCGGCGTCGAGGCCGACTTCGCGGCTCGCTTCGAGGCGCTGGATCTCGACTGGGACCTCGTCCGCGAGCCCGAACCGCTCGCTTCGGGTGCCCACGTGGTCATCCCCGATTTCGCGTTCGACTACCAGTACGCCGATTTCCGGGTGTACTTCGAGATAATGGGCTTTTGGACGCCCGAGTACGTCGCGAAAAAACTCGATCGACTCGCCGACCTCGAAGACGTCGAGTTGCTGGTCGCGGTCGATCAGTCGCTTGGCGTCGGCGAGATCGACGACGTCGAGCAGTTGACCGAAAGCGGGGACGCCGCGGCGGAAGTCGAGGCCCGCGACCACCGTGCAATCGGTTACTCGGGGACGGTCCGGGTAAAAGACGTCAGGGACGCGCTGCGCCGGTACGAGGACGACCTCGTGGCCGCGGGCGCGGCAGACCTCCCCGCGCAACTGGCCCCCGAGGCGGACGTGACGACTCTCGCCGCCGTTGCGGCCGCACACGGTGTCAGCGAGGACGCGATCGAGGACAAGGATTTCCCCGAGCACGAGCGGGTCGGCCGGACGCTCGTCCGTCCGGGCGTGCTGGAGTCGCTCGCCGGGGAGATCGAGGCCGGGACGGATCTCGCCGAAGCGGAGGAGTTACTAGCCACCTACGGAATCGACGACGCCAGTGCCACCCTCTCGTGGCTGGGCTATCGCGTCGAATGGGAAGGGCTCGGCGGCGGGACGATTGTCGCCAGAGATCACTGACGACAGGCGATCAGCCACTTTTATTGGTAGTTGAACGAACCACCCGTCGATGAACGCTGTCGAACCGGCGCTGAGTGTGGAGAGTCTGTTAGAACCGACAACTGCTATCGTTGGCGTGATCTGGATCATCTTCGCCCTGTACTCGACGTCGGTGCTCTTCTGGCTGTTTGAGGTCGTGGTACTCGCGCGTCGCCAGCTAGTCGATCCCGGCGAACTGACCTACGGCTACGACGACGTTCAGATTCGTATACTGACTGTCGATGCCGAAGCAGTCGTCCAGGGAACGGTTGATTCGATTCCGGACGGCGTCACTGACGTTCACGTCATCGCCGAGAAAGAGATGGACATCGACGGCGCGACCGTCAACGTGGTCCCCGACGACTTCGAATGTGAGGCCCAACACAAGGGACGGGCTCTCGAGTGGGCGCGCCAAAACGTCCCGTGCTCGCGGGAATTCGTCCTCTATCTCGATGAGGACACGATCGTCCAGCGGTTCCACGGATTGCCGGACGCCGACGTCGTCCAGATCACCGAAATGCCGCTGTACACCGGATCGTGGATCTCGTATCTCGCCGAGACGTTCCGGATCGGCTACCAGTACGAACAGCGCGCATTTGGCCGGTTCGCGTATCCGCTGTACGCGTGGGGCGGGGGTATTGCGATCCGCAGGACGCTCGAAGACGAGATCACCTGGGACACCGAGACCATCACCGAGGACACGGACTTCGTCTGGCGGGCCGCCGACCAGACCGACCTGGACTTCCGCGTGTTGAACCTGAAGTTCCGCAATCAAGCACCGCCGTCGATACGCGGCATGTTCCGCCAGCGTCGCCGGTGGTTCTCCGGGACACGCCAGTCAGCAGGTATTCTCCCCCGGCGGTATCGGGCGTTGCTCACGTTTCGCGTCCTGGCGTGGGCGCTCTCACCGCTGATTCCCCTCGTCGGGCTATTCTTGTTTCTGTTCCCGCAATACGTTCCGCAGGCACCACTCTATCAGATTGCCTCGATCGCGCAGTTTCTGATGCTGTTCGCGATTACACTCGTCGGCGTGGGCGTGTTCATCTCCCGCGAGCGGGTGCCGGTCATTGCTGTCCCACTGACGCCGCTGCTGGTTGTGTTGAACACGGCAGGTGCCCTGTGGGGATACGTCTCGCCCGTGAGAACGTTCGCCGTCACGGAGAAGGTCCCACCGAAGGTCGTCGAGCGACGCCATCCTCAGCTCTCGGAGGGGGATCTGGAAGCTCACGACGGCAAAACACCACTGTTGACTGGCAGTGGCGAGCCACTGACCGACTCGTAGGCACACCCGTCTGGTACTGTGATCAAGAGAGTGGGAGTGTCACCTGCTCCGGGATCAAGTGGTTCGAGAATCTTCGACTCTCGTCAGCTGCTCGCGGGCCGGGCTCGCTCGCAGGTTCGTTGGGCGCAGTCCAATGCTCATCACGGACATCGACGAGTTCCGTACAACCCCGAGGCACTCGGCCTGCTCCGCGTGTAGCGATGTCCATCGATGAGAGAGTGACAGAAAGAATCGCGTTCAGTCGCTGGTCATCGAGCCCTGGCTCGCGGCGCAGTTGTTCGGACCGAGTTCCAGAGTGAACGCCTCCTCCTCGTCGGTCTCGCGCTGGCCGAGATTAGTGGCGATGATGTCTTGGTAGTTGGCGGGGCGCGGTGGCATGTCTTCGAGCACGGTCTCGACGAACGCCTCTTCGTCGTAGGTGAGCGCGTCCATCTCCTCGCGGAGATCGCCAAGCGGTGCCGTATAGGTGCCGTCTTCAGTGGGTTCGGCCGCGTCGCTGGTGTGACCACCGCCGACGATTACGTCGTCGGGCAGTTCGAGGATCCGCTCCTGAAGCGTCTCGTAGAGCTGGCGAGCCGCGTCGGGGGCACCGTCGTCGCCTTCTTCTAGATCCGGCCGGGCGACGCTCTCGACGAACAGGCCATCGCCGGTCGCCAGGAAGCTCTCGCCGACCAGATACGAGGTCATCCCGGAGGTGTGGCCGGGCGTGTACAGCGTCTCGATGGTCACGTCGCCGACCTCGAAGGTATCGCCATCGGCGGCGATCTCGAGGTCGTCTGCGTAGGTGACACCGCGGTCGACTGCTTCCTCGGGGATGACGCCGGTGACGCCCTCCGCGTCGAGTGCGCGCACGCCGCTGACGTGGTCGGCGTGGATGTGGGTATCGAGGGCGTAGGTCAACTCGACACCCAGGTCGGCGGCGTCGTCGAGATAGCGGTCGGAGAACGCCTGTAGCGGATCGATCACCGCGGCCTGGTCGTCGTCGTAGACCAGATAACCGAGACACCCGCTGGAGGGACGCTGGTACTGCAAGAGCGTGCCAGGCCCGTCGTAGCCCTCGACTTCGACGGACTCGTAGATGCTCGCCCAGCCGTTCATCCCCTCTTCGAGGTGGACGACGTCGCGACCCTCCTCGGCGAGCATCCCGGCGACGTACTCGCTGGCACCGCCTTTCGCACACAGCACGACCAGCGGGTCGCCGACCGGCACGTCTTCGAGCAGTTCCTCGTCGACGTCGTCGAGGAACTGGAAGTACGGCACGTTCTCGATCTCGACGGTCTCGCCCTCGATGTGCCACTCCTCGAAGTCCCCGCTCGCGCGTGTGTCGAGGATCGTCACGTCCTCGCCGTCCTCGATACGGCGACGAAGCTCAGCAGGGGCGATCGTGTCGACCGGTTCCTCCGGCGTGGGGAAGTCGTCCGCGTCCATTGTACTCATCGTCGAGTACTGGCGGGACGAATAAAAGAGTTTTGTATGCGACATACAATTCTATCTCCAGAGATCGACAGTTAGTCTGGGCGAGATTTGCCGACCCCGATCACGTACAAACAAAAGTACCCCAATATATCGGGGACGTTCTTCTCATGAAAGGCATTCCCCCGCTATGCTATCGATAACTTATACGAAACCATACGTGGCGTACGCGGATATAGTATTGTGCACTAAACCCAAAACCATTAAGAGTGGTCACCGGATATACCCACGTGAGCGACGATCCATGACACAGACACGGACCTCAGAGGTGACAGAAAATGCTCGGTATTGAGACGCTAGACGGCCCGACGGGCGCGGTGGTGCTCATCGGGATTGTCCTGCTCGAAGCGATTGTCCTGTATGTGGGCTACGGGGCGCTCGAACAGCTTTTCGGCCCACGTCTCGCGCGCCTGTTGCGGGGTGAGTGATCGTGGTTGCTGTACGTCCCTTCCGGATCGACCACACGGACGAGTACGGTCGCGCCGGCAACCGGTTGCAGGAACGACTATGACGATGGAGCTGTTCGGCGTCGCCGTGAGCCTGCTCGTGATGTTCGTCGGGTTCGGCGTGCTGATCGGGCTGCTGTTCGGCTTTTTCGGCATGGGCGGGTCCTTTCTGGTCACGCCCGCGCTCCTGGTGATGGGGTATCCGACCGACGTGGCGGTCGCGTCGGGGCTGGCGTTCGTCTTCGGGACCTCGGTGATCGCGACGCTGAAACACCGCGATCTGGGCCAGGTCGACTACAAACTCGGCGTGCTCATGATCGCGGGGACGACCGCCGGCATCGAGGTCGGACGGATCGGGCTGCACTTCATGCAGGATCTCGGCGTCGCGAACACCTTCGTCAGCGTCACGTACGTCCTGTTGCTCGGCGCTATCGGCGCGTTCGTCACCTGGAACGCCCTTTCGGGCGGCGGTGGCGGGATCAGCCACGACGCCGAGGCCGACGATCCCGACGAGGACGAACTGCCCGAGATCGCACAGACGATCCAGTCCTACGAGATTCCACCGATGATGTCCCTTCGCGGGGGCGTGACGGTCTCGCTGTGGATGATCCTGCTCGTGGCCTTTGCCACCGGTCTGCTGTCGGGGCTGCTGGGCGTCGGCGGCGGCTTTATCCGCATGCCCGCGCTGTTCTACCTGGTCGGCGTACCCGTCCCCGTCGCGGTCGGGACCGACCTCTTCGAGATCGTCTTCTCCGGCGGGATCGGGAGCTTCCTCTACGCGATGGACGGCGCAGTCGATCTGGCGATCGTCGCCCCGCTGCTCGCCGGGAGCGCGTTCGGGGCGCGACTCGGCGCGGCAGCGACCAGCATCGTCGACGAGGACGAGATCAAAGTCTACTTCGGCGTGATGTTGTTGCTCGGCGCGGTCGCGGTCGCGATCCGGGAGATCGGCGGCGCGATCGAGATGCCGATCCTGGACGTGGTGAGCCTGATTATCATCGTCGGGGCCGCGATGCTGGTCAGTGGGGCAGTCGTCGTCAGCTCCGTCCGGGAACTCCGAAACGAAGGGACGACGACGGCTCAGCCAGCGGATTAAGGCTGGCCGTTTTCACGTCGTCTTGGCTGGATCTCGGCACACCGTATCAGGGCAGTTGACGATGCGCCTCGAGGGTCGTCTCCAGATCGGACTCGAGCACGGCAAGCGAGAAGCCGTCGACGCGAGCCAGGTCGGTCGCGTGCTCCCAGACGTCCGCCCGGTCGATCCCCTGCAGGACGACGACGTTCGGGGTCGGATTGACCACGCGCATCGCGACCAGTGGTGACTCCCCGCGCGTCACACCGGAGAACACCAGCGCGCGGTTCGCGCTCTGGCCGTACAGGCGGTAGAACTCCTCGCTGGAAAGGCGTGTGATCGCCGCGATGCTGTCGATGATCGTGTGCCCCGCGATCGTGTCTTCGCGGCCACGGACGAGTTCCGTCGCGCCGATCGCGTCGTAATACCGGTCGAGGTCGATCGTCGCCGGGTACTCTCTGAGCTCGTGAACGACCTCGCGATCGAACCCGGCACTGAGCACGCGGGCGTGCTGGCGGATCCGGCTCCCACCGCGTCGCTCGTCGATGTCGAGCAATCCCCCGATGAGTCGACGGATGATGTCGCTTCCCGGGTTGGTCCGGCGGCCGCTCTCGTAGTCGGAGATCACCGACGAGGAGATTTCGAGCTGGTCGGCCAGTTCCGTCTGGCTGACCTCGAAATCGGTGCGCCACTTCCGGAGGGTTGCACCGGTGTCCTCGCTGAGCGTGATCTCGCCGGCGATCCGCTCGGCCAACCGCAATCGTGCGGTTTCGTCGCCGTCCATATCGGGAACAGGGGCTACCGCTGGATAAGGATTGTCGAATCGACGGTCGTCGATCGTCGAACCACGCGCTGACCGGGCCACAAGGGCTATCCCCGGTTGGGCCTCTTGTTATGAAGAACGATGAACCACGCCACACGTTCGGGATTCGGTCCCGATGCAACGGCGGCACGGCTTGACCCGGGTCGGGGCTGAGCCGTGGCAAGAGACACGATGCCCGCGCTGGATCGACGGTCGATCCTGAGCGGTATCGCCGCCGGCGGAATCGCCTCGCTTGCGGGTTGTTCGCTGCTCCAGCCGGACGACGACGGTCCAGCGACGGAGCTCGACGACGATCGGGCACGCTCGCTCGCCGAGGAGTTCGCGCCGACGATCTACTTCGACCGAGACGAACAGT
>JBMCBU010000008.1:0-22382 GCA_048623335.1 Halapricum sp. | reverse complement strand
TAGCGTGTGCTCGCTATCGCGAAGAGAGATGACGGACAGCGGAGATTTGAGCAGACGAGCAAGGCGCAGCGAAGCGAGCATTTCTCGGCGAGTTCAAATCTCCGTCCGGACGTTCGCTGCGTTCACGTCCGGCGTGCCCCACGCTCGTTTCGTTCGTGTGAGACTCCGTCCGGACGCCACATGTTGCGACGCCACGCGACGAGCGGAGCGACTTGTGAGCGTTGCGGATACCGGTGAAGTCGGCCCACGAAAGTGCCATTGGCGTCCGTGTCCAACGCTGGTGTATGGATGCACATCTCCGGGCCGGGATCGCGATATACAACGCGGGATATTATCACGCCGCCCACGACGCCTGGGAGGAATACTGGATGGGGGTGCCGGAAGGCCCGGACAGGGACTTCCTGCAGGGGTTGATCCAGTTCACAGCGGCGGCCTATCACACGACTACCGAGAACTGGATCGGAGCGCGCAAACTCGCGACGAAGGCACAGACGTATCTCGACGGGCTGGGCGAGGAATACCGGGAGGTCGACTTGCAGCCGATCCGGCAGCACCTCCGGGCGCTCGAACGCGACTCGGAGCGAGTGGGCCGTGCGCCGCCGCCACGGATCGAACACGGCGGCGCGGTCATCGATTTCGAGGCACTTGGTTTCGACGCGACAGCCGTCGCCGCGACGGTGCTGGCCGAGGAGTGGGGCTACGACGAGGGCGTGTTCGGCCGCGCCGCCGAGTACGCCGCCCGAGATATCGATGACGGGAACGAGACGAGTCCGTTCGTGGCGTTGTTGTTCGATTTTGTGCGCGAGGGCGGGCGTAGCGAGCCATCGGACCGAGCGAGTGGGCGAACCTCCGCGGACACGTCGGGCGGGCAGCGTCCGCGAGAAGGCGGTGAAACCGCGAACCGGGCGGACGACCAGGTCGATCACCGAGACATCATCGCACAGCGGCTGAGTGAACATCTCGACCGCCGAGAGAGCCGCAAGGAAGACGTCGAGGGACTGTTCTAGTCAGCCACGCTGTCCCAACGCTCGACGAGAGGTCGAGTCGCCATCCCCTATGTGTCGAGCGCGACCGACACGCCGGCGTCTGCTAGCTCGGACGCGAACGCCTCGGAATCAGTCTCCAGGGCTGCGAAGGTGTTGTAGTGGATCGGGACGACCAGTTCGGGGTCCAGCTCGATCGCCAGTTCGGCGGCCTCGGAGCGATCCATCGTGAACGCCCCGCCGATCGGCGGGAGGAACACGTCGACCTCGAGCGCGGCGTGGCCGTCGAGCACGTCGGTGTCGCCGGGCCAACAGACGCGAGTGTCGTCGATCGACAGCAGGAAGCCACAGCCGCGCCCCTCGGGATGGAACGGCGAGCCGTCGGGGCGGGTGTGCGGGCCGTTGGGTTCGTTGTAGGCCGGCAGCGTCCAGATCGGGACGCCCCCGACGACGAGGTCGGATTCGTCGTCGACGGCCCGAACCGCGTAGTCGAGATCGACCAGCCGCGGGAGATCGCGCCGCGAGCCCCGGACGTCCATCCCGTCGAAGGCGACGACCGTGGCGTCGTCGCTCGCGACCCGGTCGATCCCGTCCGGATCGTAGTGGTGGACGTGGGTGATGCAGACGACGTCGCCGTCCTCGGGGCGGGAGTCGCGGCTCGGTGGGTGGGCCACGCCTGGCGTGTCCGGTTTCCACTCGCCCGTGAGGACGCCGTAGCGGCCGGGGTCGAGATAGACGACCGTCCCATCTTGCGATTCGATCCGAACCGTCGCGTATCCGAGCCACTCGATCGTAAGCCCGTCGTGGGTGATTGTCATGTGTTCTCTTCGGTCCGTTGCCCCGAAAAACCTCGCGTCGCCGCGACGACGTCCACCTGATCCACGGTACCGGAGCCCTCAGCACTCTCGTCGTCGCTACCGTCGTCGTCGGTAACGACTTGAATATCGTCGTCGGTATGGAAATTCGCCCGAGAGTCTTCCCCGACGGTCAGACTCACCCACACCCGATCGATGTCGTCTTCGGGTTTCTCGACGACGACACCGGACACGCGCGACGTGTGATCGCTCGTCTGGACGTACGGCCTCACGTCATATCCGTGGAGGTGGACGTCCTCGCAGTGCTGCTCGGCACGCACCCACTCGTGGCACACTGACGAGGAGTCAAAGCCGGACAGGACTGCCACGACGGCCTCCTCCTCGAAGTCGATCTCGTCGACGCGGTCCGTACTTTCCTCACCGACTGGTTCGACCCGCTCGTCGAACTCTTCCCTGGAGGTGAGCAACTCCGCATAGAAGACGGACTCGCCGTCGAATGCAACCGGGTTGACCGGGGACGCACGAAATCGGAGGTCGATCCGATCGAAAGACAGGTCGGAATCGTCGTCCATGCCCGATCCGAGATAGTGGTCGTCCCACTCGTCGTCGATGTCATCGGGCTGCGGGGGCCGTTCCGGACCGTGTGGTGGGTCGTCGATCAACTCCAGGTCGATGGGATCACACTCGCGGTCGCCGCTATCTCCGTTGCCATCGTCGCCGCCGTTCCCACCGTCGGCGGGACTGTCCGAAGCTCGACCGAGACATCCGGCGAGGAGGACAGCTCCGACGCCTGTGGTGGCGAGGACGAACTCGCGGCGTGACTGTGTCATGGGTGTCCTGGCGTAGGTCTTGCGCTCATGAATGATTTGAGTACGGTCAAACGATCGTTTGAGCCACGACTGTCCTATCGGTCGACCATTCGATCGAGGCGTTCGAGGGTGTCAGCGCCGTCCGGATCCTTGTCCTCGCGGACGCCCAGAAATCTCGGGAACCGAAGCGCGTAGCCCGACTCGTAGGTGTTTGAGGCCTGTAACTCCTCGTAGCCGACCTCGAAGACGACGGCGGGTTCGAGATCGACCGCGACGCCGTCTTCACTCCGAATGTGCGGCTCGAGCCGGTCGGTCAGCGACTGAAGTTGCTCGTCGGTGATCCCCGTCGCGACGTTGCCGACCGGCAGATACTCGGTTTCGGTCCGGACCGAGACCTCGAACGTACCGAGCAGTTCCGCGCGGCGACCCTCGCCCCACTCTGCGCCCGTGACGACCAGATCGAGCGTCTCCACGTCGGGCTTGCGCTTGCGCCAGTGCTTGCCCCGGCGGCCGGGCGAGTACGTCGACTCGGGATCTTTGAGCATGATCCCCTCGTGACCTGCTTCGAGCGCCGTCGCCTCGATGTCGGCGACCGCTTCCGCGTCCTCGGCGAGCCACCACTCCGAGACGCCTGCGTCGAGCACCGATTCGAGACGTTGTCGACGCTCCCGAAGCGGCGTTTCGAGCAGATCCGTCCCGTCAGCGTGCAGGCAGTCGAACGCTCGCAGCCGAACCTCGACGTCCTCTTGGGCTTTCGCGACGTCGTGTTTCCGGCGGAACCGTCGCAGCACCTCCTGAAAGGGGAGCGGGTCGCCGTCCCCGTCGACCGCGACGACCTCGCCGTCGAGGATCGCCGGGACCTCAAGCTCGCGCTCGACGAACGCGACGACCTCCGGAAGTGGGTCGGTCACCTCCTCCATGTTCCGGGAGAACAGCCACGTCCGCTCGCCGTCGTAGTGCACCTGGACGCGAGCCCCGTCGTATTTGACCTCGACAGCGGCCCTCCCCCAGTCGTCGAGCGCACCGGTGACCGTCCCGGTCTGGGCGAGCATCGCCTGGACCGGTCGACCGACCTCCAGACGCAACTCTTCGAGGCCGTCAGTACCCTCCTCGCGTGCGACCTCGGCGACGAGGCCGTAGTCGTTGGTGACCTGCAGGGCCCGTTCGACCGCCTCGGCCGGCACGTCGAAGGCCTCGCCGACAGCGTCCCGGACGGTCCCGCCGCCGACGCCGATCCGCATCTCGCCGAGGACGAGCCGGGCGAGATAGCGCGCTTCCGGTGGGCTCGTGCGGTTGAACAGCCCGAACAGGAGGTCTTCTTTTCTGTCCTGGCTGCCCGTCCCGCCCGCCGCGGCGACCTCCCGGAGGTCCTGATCCACCTCGGCGACAGTCAGACCGCCGTCGCTACCGCCGGTGAAGGCCCCGAGTCCCTGCTGTCCGCCGAAGTCGTAGCTTTCGGCGACGGCCCCGATCTCGCCGCGATCGGCGAGCCGTGATTCGACGTCCTCGGCGGTGACGTTCTTGCCGGCCGCGCGGGCGATCGCCTCGTAACACAGGGCGGGACCGATATCGAGCGTTCGGGAGTCGTGAGCGGGGAACACCCGTCCCTGTAGAAAGCGGACGATCGTCGCCAGATCGGTTCCCGCGTCGGTCAACAGGGTGCTGACGAGGTCGGTGATCGCCGTGTCGGCGCTTTCGGCCTCGATCTCACCGGCCCGGTCGGCGAACGCAGCGAAGTCCATCGCCCGCGAGTTGCCCGCTCGCGCACCTAACTGTTCGGAATTCTCGCGAGCGTATCCTGCCGGCAGTATCCACCCGGACGCAGTCACGACACCGGGCCCCAGATCACCGGTTCCAGCGCGAGATACACCGGATCCGTTCGTATGGTACCGAACAGAATTGCGTCCGGGTGGGTATCACCCCGCCGGGAGGACAGCCGTGTCGTTGGCGGAGGCGTTCTGACGGTGCGTGATCGTCGCCTCGACCGAGACCTGGTAGCTCCCCGCCGGGTACGGACGATCGGTGCTGTTGCCGGTGTAGTCGAACTGCCGGTTGTCGTTGGTATCCAGGTGCGGGGTCGCGACGATCTCGATCTCCGGGCGGTCGGGTGGTTCGTCGATCGGGATCACGACGTTTCGGTGGGTTCCCGGCGGGAGGTATTCGGACCGACCGAGTCGCTCACCCTCTCTCGTGTCCATCTGGACGACGACGAACCCGCCGTCGGACATCGAGATCGACTCGACCGTGATCTGCTCGCCGTCCGTCGCCGGTTGGGTCCCGAAGTTGATCGACGCGACCGGCGACGACAAAAGCAGGAACGCCACGTAGGCGATCGCGAGCATCGTGGCCGCGTGCTTGGCTCCGTCCTTGAGCGTCCCCTCTCCGAGCTGACCGGCGATGAACCCCGAGAACACCGCCTGGACCAGTGCCGTGTGGAAGAACGCCAGCGCGTACGCGGCCTTGTCGACCTCGCCGAGACGGGCGAACTGCTGGGCGTTGACGCCCAGGCGGTTCGGCCCTTCGGGCGTCTGGATCGACTCCGGCAGTGCCGGAATCAATACCTGCTGGACGGCGATGATGATCACCAGAAACACGAAAAACGAGATGTAGATGACGACCAGGTAGGTAAACATCTGCTGGCGTCGCTGGCGTCTCATTGTAAGATCGGATCGGGCCTGCGTGGCGGCGATCCGCAAGACAGGCCCGATCTTCCCGCTGGCGTGCATCGCGTTGGTCAGAAGCGTCACGACCCGCGCGATGGAAGTCGTCCGGACGCGTCGCCCGAACCGGACCAGCGCCGCCTGCACGTTGGCCCCCATCTCGACGTCGGCCCAGATCCGATCGACCTCGTCGCTCAGTGCCCCGAGATCGCTGTCGCGAACGCGATCGAGACTCTCGACGACTGACATCCCCGCCTCGTTGAGGCTCGCGAGCCGTTCGAGCAACTCCGGCGTTGCGGCCTCGATCCGGTCGATCCGGCGCTTGTAGATCTCCCGGACGACCGCGAAGGTCCCGAGCACGAACAGCCCGGCCTGGATGAGGATGTCGTCGAGCACGCGGACGCTGAGTCCGTCCGCGGCCAGCGCGTCCGGCATCCGGAAGGCGATCCACAGCAGCGCGAGCGGGACCGTCACGTACAGCAGCCGCGTCGGATGCCACATGATCGTCTGTACCGGGGTCCCGAGCACGTCCGTGAAACGGCTCGCGTGATCGTAGAGCCGCAGTTGTGCCATGTTCGACCGGACTGTCTCGCTCGTGCCGCCGTCGGCGCTCGTCGTCGGCGTCTCCGGCACTGCCGTGCTCCGTGGGCTGGCTCCGATGTCGGTGTCGGGGGCAGTCGTGCTCGTGTCGTCGGTCTCGAGCCGAGAGACGCCGCTCTCGCGGGCGATCCCGAGCTGTTCGAGTTTCTGCATCAGGAAGATCATGAACCCGACGTTGGCAAGCGGGATGATCAGGTACCCGATCATCCGGATGAACGGGAGCGTGTCGGTCGTCGTCAGCCCGAACACCAGCAGGATCGTCACCAGAAAGAGCATCCCCGCGACCAGCACGGTCACGTACGCCTCGGCGATCGTCGCCAGCAACTCCAGGATCTCTTCCTGGCGTTCCTCGGCTTCTTCCTGGTAGCGTTCGTACTGGGACTGGAGGAACCGCGGCAGGCTCCGGCCGCTCTGGAGGACGCTTGCGAGGTTCTCCGAGAAGGTCTTGAACTTCTCGCTCGGGGTCCGGTACGCGATGCGCCTGATCGCCGAGATCACGTCCACGCTGAACAGGTCCATCTGGCGGACGCCAACCTGTATCTCGGCCGCGGCGTCGCCGTAGATCGACTCGTTGTCTCCCAGCGTCCGCATCACCGTCGGAAACGTCGTCCCACCACGGGAGAGCGCGTACATGAACGCCACCGTCCGCGGGAGCGCTTCGTTGATTCCGCGACGGCGGACTTCGGCGTTACTCTGGGGGATCTGCCAGCGGAAGACGTAGGTGAGTGTCGCGGCGAGCGATCCGACGACCACGCCACTGCCGGCGTACAGCAGATCCCGCGCCAGCGGCGAGAGTTCGATCACCAGGTTCGGATCGCCGAGCGCCTCACCCATGACCGAGGGCAGTTGCGCCAGTGTCGCTGCCACCGCTGGCAGTACCGCGAGCGTCCCGGCGACGAGGTACACGCCGACAGTCCCGCCGACCACTCCGGCGACCAGGGTGTAAAGGAGCGTCCGCGTCGCGTAGATCCGGTAGGTCTGATCGACGTGTGCGGCTTCAAGCGATCGCTTTCGCGCCGTCGAGTCGACGACGAATCGATCGAAGCCAACCCTGGAGATCCGCGAGAGCAAGCCACTAAACCAGGTACTGACGAACACGAGCGAGAGGCTCCCGACCGCCACCCCGGCGAACGCGAGCGGCAGGAACTGGATCGGTTCCATATCACTCCGTGGTCATATCGGCGTCGCTTGCTCGTGATCCGGTCGTGACGGCGTCGCTTGCTCGTACGTCGTTCATTACCGCGTCCTTGTCGGCGTAGTACCGGTTGATCCAGGCGGTGAACCGACGGTAATCGGTCACGCCCGCTGCCCAGAGATACGAGAGGACGGCACGCCTGTCGTCGAGTTCGGAAAGCAGTTCAGAACGACTCCAGCCGCGATCGGCCTGGATTTGCTCGAGCAGCTCGGAGTTGCGCTGTCGGAAGCTGTCGTCGTCGGCGTTCCAGGAGAAGGTGTTGGCGTAATCCAGTTCGCCGGTCCGCTGGTCGATACCCTCGATTTCGGCGAGCGTCTTGATCCGGCGGACGCGCTTGTCGTTATGGCGAGTCAATACCTGGACACACAGCAAATCGAGGCTGGCGACCATCGGCCGCGGGACGTTGATGGGCTCGTTTTCGAGCCGGTTTATCACCGTCTGGACCGAGTCGGCGTGCATCGTCGAGTAGGTCGTGTGCCCGGTGTTCATCGCCTGAAAGAGCGTCACTGCCTCCCGACCGCGTACTTCGCCGACGATGATGTACTCCGGTCGATGGCGCAGCGCCGACCGGAGCAGATCGTACATCGTGATGTCGTCCTCGTCGAATCGCTCTCGCGTCACCGAGGAGAGCCAGTTGTCGTGATACAGCGACAGCTCGCGAGTGTCCTCGATGGTCAACACCTTCGAGCGCGGCGGGACGAACATCGACATCGCGTTCATGCTAGTGGTCTTGCCCGCCGCGGTCCCGCCCGCGAAAATGAGGGACTTGTTGGACTCGATGGCCAGCCACAGAAAGGCCAGCATGTTCAGGTCGACCGTCCCGAACTCGAGCAGATCGACCGGCGTGAACGGCTCCTCGGCGTACTTCCGGATAGTAAAGGCCGACCCGCGGGGCGTAACCTCTTCGCCCAGCGCGAGTTCGATTCGCGACCCGTCCGGCAGGGTCGTCGAGACGACCGGATCCGAGACGGAGATGTGCCGTCCCGATCGCTGGGCGAGCTGGATGACGAAGTTCCGCAGCTCCTGGTCGCCGAACGTGACGTTGGTCTCGATGTCGGTGTACTCCTCGTGGTAGGCGAAGATCGGCAACCCGACCCCGTCACAGGAGATGTCCTCGATGTCGGGGTCGTGCATCAGCGGGTCGATCTTGCCGTAGCCCTGGAACTGTCGGTAGAGGTAGTAAAACAGCCGGTGAAACGTCTCGGGGTCGATTAGGACGCCGTAGTCTTCGAGGCGAGACGCAAGCTCTTCGATCAGCGCGGTCTCTGGATCTTTCTCGATGTCGTCTCGATAGAGTAGGGGCGTGCGGATGTCCTCGAACAACCGCTCCAGGAGTTCGCGTTCGAGTTCGTCCAGCGTCGGTTCGACGACGTGATAGCGGTGTTCGTTCTCCTCGGGATCGTAGTTGATCGAGACGAACGCGTAGGGGGCGTTCAGCCAGTAGCGCTCGATCTCTCGCATACCGGCGAGCCCGTCGAACGTCACCAGCGGATCGTGCTCGTCCGGGTCGTACTCCTCGACGTCGACCGACGAGCCCGTGACGACCCGAACCGAGCGGGCCAATCGCGCTCGCGCGCCGCTCAGCAACCCGCTCGATCCAGCGCCCCGTCCGTGCTCTGAATCCGCCATGACTCGCCTTGTCGCCGCCGATGCGGCTCTTGCTGTGGGTTTAGGTCCCACCTACTTAAATTCGACACCCCGACTATCGTTCGTCGAAACGAGCGGGGCGGGTCTCCACATCGTTCGGCGTGGGCCGGCCCGACGTCAACGCTGCTCTGCACGAAGCGCCGCGGTCGCCAGCGCCCCCATGATGAGCGTCCCGATCGGAACCGGCACGCCGGCGAGGTCGCGATCGAGGAAGTACAGCACCGACGCGGCCGCCGTCGCGACGGTCGCGGCTGCCAGCGCCCAGCCGATCACCCGAACCGGGTCGACCGGACTTCGCTCGATCACTGCCGCTTCCCGACGGTAGAACGCGAGACTGAACGCGAACGTCCCCACCAGCACAACCGCCGCGAGCGCCCACGCGATGCTGCCCAGTTGCATGTACCCGTCGTAGTGGCCGACAGCTCCGAGTGGCGAGGCGACGAACAGGCCGGACGCGAGTTGCGTGCCCGGATACTGGGTCGCCAGCGCGTTGGCGGCCGAGACGAGCTGGTCGCCGACCGCAAACACGACCGGGAACCGAACCTGGAGCTCGACGATGGAGAACCGGACGAACACGACGGTACTATCCAGCGGGGCATCTGGATGATAGACGACGTTCCAGGGCAGTACCATCGCGATCCACGCCGAGAGAACGGCGAACTCGCCGGCGTATTCCGAGCGGACCCAGGCCATCGTCAGAGTAGCCACGGGCCGACGGTGTAAAGATGTCGTTCGCCGGTGTCGTTACGTTCTTCTGGAGCCGTGCCATAGATTCCGGTGAGTAAATGCGTCGGGAAGAGTTCACGACAGACGTCGACGCTGACGCGCGAGTGCCCCGGTTGACCGTGACCTTCGAGGGAACCCCCGAGACACTCCGGGAGCGGCTGGCAGAGAGTGGCCAGGCCCCGGATGCGTCCGACCTCGACGTCTCCTATCGACGGACACCGGTCGACGACCCAGGCGTGCTGAGCGTGGCACACCGGCTCACCGGCGAGTTCGCCTTCGAGGCCCCACTGGACGTGTCGGCGCTTCGCTCGCTCATCGCGGCCACGAGCCGCCGTGAGGAGGGCGACCGTCGGTACCGGCTCCGGATCGAACCCGGAGACGGCGATCCCATCGCCTTCGAGAAGGAGATGTTGCTGGTGTACGACTCCGACGGCGATCTCGATCGCGAACACAGTCTCATCCCCGGGGGAGTCGAGTTATAGTCTCCCGACCAGTGCCGGCAATACCGTAGCCGCGTCGCCCCACGGATCGTATTCGGCTCGTTCGCCGACCGGCGTCGCCTTCAGGTTGATGACCACCGATTTCAACGCAGATAGCAAAGCGGATTCCCCGCCCCACCGTGTGTGGGGTGGCAGCTGATAGGGATTCGCGTAGAAATCCATAGATTGGTGCCGGGATCGGCGTACCGGGCGTTCGGAAGACTGGGATTTAAGCGCGCGCCCCTCCCCTGTGAGAGTGACATGCGATTGCACGAATACCAGGCCAAGGAAGTCTTCGCGGAGGCCGGGATCCCCACACCGGACTCGCAACTGGCCGAAACAGTCGAAGAGGCGGTCGAGGCGGCCGAGTCGATCGGCTATCCCGTCGCGGTCAAGGCACAGGTCCACGTCGGCGGACGCGGCAAGGCCGGCGGTATCAAGCTCGCCGATTCCGAATCGGAACTCAGGGAGGTCGCCGACGCGATCCTCGGGATGGACCTGAAGGGCTATCACGTCGAGCGCGTCCTCGTCGAGGAGGCGGTCGATTTCGTCGACGAACTGTACGTCGGCGTGACGATGGACCGCGGGCGGGGCCGGCCCGTCGCGATGGTCTCGACACGCGGGGGCGTCAACATCGAGGAGGTCGCCGAAGAGGACCCCGACGCCATCGCCCGCGAACATATCGACCCTGCGTTCGGGATACACCCCTTCCAGGCACGCAAGGCCGTCTACGAGGCGGGCGTCGATCTCGACGTGGCGGGCGAGGTCGCCTCGATCCTGCAAACGCTCTATCAGCTGTGGGACGATCGCGACGGCAGCGACGTCGAGATCAACCCGCTGATGGTAACGAGCGCGGACTCGGGTGGTGACGGGCGGGGGGTGATCGCTGCCGACGCCGTGTTCAACGTCGACGAGGACGCGCTCTTTCGCCAGCCAGAACTCGAAGCGATGCAAGCAGAGGCGGCTGGCGGTGACGAACTCGAAGCGAAAGCCGACGAGTACGGCTTCGATTACGTCCGGCTATCGGGCAACGTCGGCATCATCGGCAACGGGGCGGGGCTGGTGATGACGACGCTCGACCTGGTCGACTACTACGGGGGCGAGCCGGCCAACTTCCTCGACGTCGGCGGTGGCGCGAAGGCCCAGCGAATCGCCAACGCGCTGGATATGGTCTTTTCCGACGAGAACGTCGAATCGGTCGTGTTCAACATCTTCGGCGGGATCACCCGCGGCGACGAGGTCGCGACCGGCATCAACCAGGCCCTAGAGCAGTTCGAGGAGATTCCCAAACCGGTCGTCGTCCGCCTCGCGGGCACGAACGCCGAGGAGGGTATGGAGATCTTAAACGAGGAGCTAGTCACCGTCGAGCAGACGCTTGAGGACGCGGTGAAGCGTGCAGTCGAACACGCGAGAACGGAGGTGGACGCATAATGTCAGTACTCGTCGATGAAGACACGCGCGTCGTGGTACAGGGGATCACCGGCGGTGAAGGCCGGTTCCACACCGAACAGATGCTCGAGTACGGCACGAACGTCGTCGCCGGTGCGGTGCCGGGCAAGGGCGGCCAGGAGGTCGCCGGCGTCCCGGTTTACGATACCGTCCAGGCGGCCGTCCGCGAGGAGGACGCCGACGCGTCGGTCGTGTTCGTCCCGCCAGCGTTCGCGGCGGACGCGGCCTTCGAAGCACTCGATGCCCGCGGACTCGACCTCGTGGTCACGATCACCGAGGGGATCCCGACCCAGGACATGAGCAAGGTCTATCGCAAACTGCAAGAGACCGACACGCACCTCGTCGGCCCGAACTGCCCTGGTGTCATCACCCCGGGCGAGGCAAAACTCGGAATCCTGCCGGGCACCGTCTTCTCCGCGGGTAACGTCGGCGTCGTCTCGCGTTCGGGGACACTCACCTACCAGGTCGTCGATAACCTCACGCAACGCGGAATCGGTCAGACAACCGCGATCGGCATCGGTGGCGATCCGATCATCGGGACGGACTTCATCGACGCGCTGGAACTGTTCGAGGCCGATCCCGAAACCCACGCCGTCGTCATGTGCGGCGAGATCGGCGGCGAGGACGAAGAGGGAGCTGCCCGCTACATCGGCGAACACATGGACACGCCAGTCGCGGGCTTCATCGCCGGTCGAACGGCCCCGCCGGGCAAGCGGATGGGGCATGCCGGCGCGATCGTCTCCGGATCCGGTACCGGGACTGCCCACTCGAAGATCACCGCGCTCGAAAACAACGGCGTCCCCGTCGGTGACACGCCCGAAGCAGTGGCCGATCACGTCGAAGACTTGCTGTAATGTCGAGATCTGCACGGCTGCGATCCTACTACGAAACTAACGAGACAGCAATCAAGGTGGGATCACTGACGAACGCACTCATTTACGTGCCGGCGATCGCGCTGGTCGTGCCCGTCTTCTTTGGTGGTGCTATCGGCGGCTGGCTCGCAGGATCGCGGACACCACGGTACGGGCCGACGGTACGCAACGGTGCGGTTGCCGGCGCGCTCGGACCGGCCATACTGATCGTCATCGCTGCCGTCATCGGTGTATTTGTCTGGGCGTTTTCCGGACCACCGTTCGTGCTCGAAATCGCGAGGCGGCTGGTCGTGTCCGCGCCGATCTTTGTTCCGCTGTTCACGATCCAGGGCGCGATTGGTGGCCTCGCGGTAACCTGGTTTGCCCGAATGGGCAAGTGGTGAAGTTTGATAATCGTGACTCGGCAATCTGTAGGAGATGACAGACACCGAGCCGATCCGCGTGCTGCACGTCGATAGCGACGGCGACCTCCTTGCTGTCGTGGCCGAGCATCTCGAATCGGAGTCGGCGACACTGGCTGTCGAGGGTGAGACGGACCAGGAGACGGCCCTAGAGCGACTCGACCGGGCGGCGATCGATTGTGTGGTCAGCGACCATCGTCCGGCAGGGATCGACGGCCTGGAGCTACTCGAACGCGTCCGCGAACGCGACCCGGAGATCCCCTTCATTCTCTATACGAGCCATGGAAGCGAGGAGATTGCCAGCGAGGCCATCTCCGCGGGCGTCACGGAGTACATGCGAAAGGAGACCGGGACCGACCAGTACGCCGTCCTCGCGAACACGATCGTCAACTCCGTCGAACACGTTCGTGCCGAGGCGGCACTCAGAGAGAGCGAACAGCGATACCGGACGGTCGTCGAGCAGAGCCACGACGGGATCTTCATCTACCAGGACGGGGTCTTCGAGTTCGTCAACGAACGCTTCTGTGAGATCACCGGCTACGAGGAGTCAGACGTGCTCGGGATGGACGCGCTCGGACTCATCCATCCAGGGGACCGCGACCGCGTGCGGGAGATCGTCCGGCGTCGGCAGGCTGGCGACGGTACAGCGAGCCACTACGAGGCGCGAATCCGCACCGCCGAGGAGGAGACGTGCGAGCTGTCGCTCAACGTCCGGTCGATCACCTACCGTGGTGAACCCGCCGAGATGGGCTCCGTCAGGGACGTCACCGATCGCTATCGGAGCGAGCAACGGCTCGACGAGTTCGCCAGTATCGTCGCACACGACCTCCGCAACCCGCTGAACGTGCTCGCCGGGCGGCTGGATCTCGCTCGTGAGACCGGTGACGACGTCCACTTCGACGCGCTCGAACGGTCGATCGACACGGTGGAGACACTCCTCGAGGCTATGCGCGACCTCGCCCGCGCCGGCTTGCCGATCCGTGATCCCGCTGTCGTCGACGTTGACGACGTGGCCCACGCGGCCAGGCAGTCGATCGACGCCGATCTCGATCTGACACTCACAGAGGACCTCCCGACGATCGAGGCCGATCGGGACCGGCTCGAATCGCTGTTCGTCGAGTGTTTCGAGAACGTCGTCGTCCACACCGACGCCGAATCTGCCAGCGTCGAACCGGCTGAAGGCGGATTCGCTGTCGTCGACGACGGTCCCGGCATTCCAGAGAGAGCGCGTGACCGCGTCTTCGAGGCCGGATACACGACCGACTCCGACCGGACTGGGTTCGGGCTGGCGATCGTCGAGTGGATCGCCGACGCTCACGGCTGGTCGGTCGCCGCCGAGCCCGCAGCCGAGGGCGGGACCCGGATCGTCGTCACGGACGTCGCGTGACCTCGGCTGTCGCTGACGGTCGCTATCAGCGTCGATACTGCGAGGTAACCTATACGTGTAGCCAGCCACAAGGAAGCACGAATGATCGAGGTCCGTGATCTCCGCAAGGAATACGGCGGCTTCCCGGCGGTCGAGGGAAGCACTTTTTCCGTCGAGGCCGGCGAAGTGTTCGGGATCGTCGGCCCGAACGGGGCCGGAAAGACCACGACGCTGAAGATGCTCGCCGGACTGATCGAACCCACCAGCGGCAGCGTCTCGGTGGGCGGGTACGACGCCGGTGAGACCGAAATGCGACGCACGCTCGGCTTTCTCCCCGAGGAGTCGCCGCTGTACGAGGAGATGACCGCCCACTCCTATCTGCACTTCTTCGCCGACCTCTACGACGTGCCCGAGGACGTCGCCACCCGGCGGATCGACGAGACGCTCTCGGAACTCGATCTCGAACACCGGGACAGACAACTCGGGGACATGTCCAAGGGAATGAAACGGAAGGTCGCGATCGCCCGGTCGTTGATCAACGATCCGGACGTGTTGATCTACGACGAACCGGCCAGCGGACTCGACCCGCTGACGACCAACTACATCATCGAGTTCACGAGCCGGCTGAGCGAGGAGGGCAAGACGATCGTCTTCAGCGCGCACAACCTCTTTCACGTCGAGTCGATCTGCGACCGCGTGGCCATCATGAACGAGGGCGAGATCGTCGCCCGCGGCGATCTGGACGAACTGCAGGCCGAACACGGCGAGACCGCCTATCACGTCTACACGACGGTCGAAGTTCCCGACAGCGTCGCCAAGAACGGCCGATACGTCCGGTCGGTCGGGTCGATGGCAGCGGTCGAGCAAACTCGCGAGGCAGCCAGTGCGGCCGGTGGACGGATCGTCGACATCCGGACCGAACAATCAAGTCTCGAAGAGGTCTTTCTCAACGTGGCCGAAGGTGGTGACGGTCGATCGAGTCGCCGTCAGCGGACGGAGCCCGAGACGGGTCCGGAGGCCTGACCGTGCGGCCGCGCAAGATCCTGCGGATCGGCCGCTGGGAGGTGACGAAAAACGCTGGCGGGATCGATCGCAAGACCGTCGTGGTCGTCGGTGTGACGGTGCTCGTGCTCGGCGCGGCCGTCCCGCTCGTACTCGCGCAGGGCGGCGTGACCCTCGATAAGGGCTTCTACCGGGTCGGCGTCGACGAGGAGAGCCCGCTGTATCCGGTCGTCGAGGACGACCCGACCTTCGCCACCCACGACCCTGACACGCAACTCGGTTCGGAGGTCGACCTGCGGATCACCGGGACGCGGGTCGTCGCCAGCGACTCCCAGAAGGGGCAGGCGGCGCTAGCGGAGTTGCGAAGCAGTGTCGACGCGTACAACGACCGCGTGATGGCCGACGAGTCCAACCAGTCGGCCGCCTTTCCGGTCACAGTGACGGTCGAATACGCCGAGCGCAACCTCACGACCGCTCCCGCGGATGGCGGGACCGATGACGGAACGGTCGGTGACGGATCGACCGACGACGGACAGGACGGTTCAGGTGACGGATCGACCGACGACGGACAGGACGGTTCAGGTGACGGAGGGGATGACGGCGGAACGTCGACCGGCGATGGATCCGGAGACGGTGACAGCGGCGCGAGCGGAGGGGGCGACATCGGCTCGATCGGTCGTAGCCTCACGGGGAGCGACGCGATGACCGGGACGCCGTCGGACATCTCACCGCCGTTTCCCTTTCAGTCGCTACTCATGGCGTTTCTGTTCGTCATCCCGCTGAACTTCGTCATCCAGGCGTACGGGTCGACGATGCTGAGCGAGCGGCTCAACCGCCGCGGCGAGCTCATGCTGGTCGCGCCGATCAGCCGCTGGGACATCATCGCCGGGAAGACCCTGCCGTACTTCCTCGGCGCGATGGTACTGGAAGGGGCGATCGCCGGCGGGATCGCCTTTCTCCAGCCCGACTCCGGCAGCGGACTGTACGCCCTCCTGGCGATCGTGCCGCTGGTGTTGCTCTTCCTGGCTGCGACCTTCCTCGGGGCGATGTTCGCCCGGTCGTTCAAGGAATTGACCTTCGTGACCGTCTCGATCACGGTCGGGCTGACGACCTACGCGTTCGTCCCCGCGATCTTCACCGACGTGACGCCGATCGCGCTCGTCTCACCGCTTACCGTCGTGGTCCGGGACATCCAGGGCGTCGCGATCGAGCCCCTGGAGATGGCGATTTCGACCGTGCCGCCGCTGTTCACCGCGACGCTGTTTTTCGTCCTCGGGGCAGGCCTGTACCGCGAGGAGGACATGTTCACCCAGCGGTCGATCCCGCTGAAGGTGCTCGATTCGCTCGCCGGCCGCATCCGACGACGGCGCAGCGTCGCGCTGGTCGTCGTATTGTTGATGCCCCTCGTCATCCTCGCGGAACTTGTCGCCGTGGCCGCAGTCTATCCGATCTCGATGGGGCTGCCCCGAGAGCTGTGGCTCGGATTGATCCTGCTGGTCATCGTCGTGATCGAGGAACTCGCCAAGAGCCTGCCGGCCTACGCGGGGTTGGTCAACAACCGCTACGATCGGACGGTGCGGTCGGCGCTGGTCGTCGGTGCGCTGGCGGGACTCGGCTTTTTCGTCGCCGAGAAGGGGCTGTTGATCGTCCAGTTGCTCGGTGGATTGCCGGAGGTCCAGCAGGCGGCAGTCGTCTCCGCGGGGCCGACCGCGGGTATCGGGCCAGGGGTCGCACTCGCCCTGTTGCTCGCCCCGCTGGCGCTGCACGTCGTCACCGCAGTCACCTCGGCACTCGGGATGCGCTCCGGCCGTCAGGGATACGCCATCGGACTCACGGCAGCGATCGCGATTCACTTCGTCTACAACTACGCGGTGGTGATGCTCGTTGTTTGACGACGTCCGAATCGCCATCGCGCGACGCGACGTTGCGAGCCTCTCCAGGGAGAAGACGATCGTCCTCGCGCTGGCGATCCAGGTCTTTATCGCCGCGTTCTCGTCGTTTCTGGTCGTCGGACTCACCTCGATGTACGATCCCGGTAGCGTCGAATCCGGCGAACTCACCTTCGGAGTCTCCGGTGACACCCGCGACGAACTCGACGAGGCGGCGCGGACGGCTGGCGTGGAGACCGAACGCTACCCGACGCGTGACGCCGCGAGAGCGGCTTTCCGTCGCGGGGAGGTGGTCGGCGTCTTCCATGCCGAGTCGACCGGCGGACGGATATCGGTGACGGCGACCGTACCCGACGGGAGCGTCCAGTCGACGCTCGCGGTCGTCAAGGCCAGAGACGTCCTGGAGGCGCTCGAACGCGACGAGCGCGAGCGTCGGGCGGCGCAGCTCGAAACCCGACCCGCACCCCTCCCGCAGGAGGCCGACGCCAGTTCGTACTTCGGGTTCACCTACACGGTGCTCGTCCCGCTGCTTTTGTTCCTGCCGCCTTTCATCAGCGGGTCGATCACCGTCGACGTCCTGACCGAGGAGATCGAGCGCGGCACCCTGGAGTTGCTCCGGGTCGCGCCCGTCTCGCTGACGGACATCTTCGACGGGAAGGCCCTGGGGATGGCCGTGCTGGCTCCGGCCCAGGCACTCCTGTGGATCGCGCTGCTTGTCGTCAACGGGATCGCCGTCACGAACGTCCTGCCCCTGCTGGCGCTGGTCTCGGCGGTCGCGCTGCTAGTGGTCGTGCTCGGCGCGGTGCTCGGGTTGGTCCTGGGTCAACGCCGGCAGGCACAACTGCTGTACTCGATCATCGCGCTGGGGCTGTTCGGCGCAGCCGCACTGTTGCCCGAACACCCCGCGACCGTCGCCGCGAAACTCGCGGTCGGCAGCGAGACGACCGTCTCTACCCTGACGGTCCTCGGGCTCTCGGTGCTCGCCGTCGTGCTCTATGCCGGGACTCGCAGGTACGTCGAGACGATCGATCCAGAGCGGTACTGACGACCGTCACTCGTTTTCGACGGCTGCTCCGACACCACGTACCGCGCCTGTCTTGAGCTCTCGTGCCTTCGCTTCGAGCCTCTCGGCCGTCTCGGCGACCGGCTCGTCGCTCTCGTGGCCCTCGGCGACGATGTCGACCAGCGCCGAGCCGACGATGACGCCGTCGGCACCGGCACGGACGATCCGCTCGGCGTGCTCGCCGGTCTTGATCCCGAACCCGACCGCCCTGGGGACGTCCCAGTCCGCGATCCGGTCCAGTGTCTCGGCGGTCTGGTCGCTCACGTCGTCGCGCGCGCCCGTCACGCCCGTCCGGGCCTGCACGTAGACGTACCCGGAGACGCGCTCGCGCATACGTTCGAGCCGGTCGTCGGTCGTCGTCGGCGCGACGATGAAAATCAGGTCCAGCCCGAACTCGTCGCAGGCCTCGCGCAGGGGACCGGCCTCCTCGGCGGGCAGATCGACGACGACGAACCCCTCGATCCCGGCCTCGGCGGCTCGCTCGACGAACGCTCTGGGGCCGGCCTCGCCACCGTACTGGAAGACGAGGTTGTAGTAGGTCATACAGACGATCGGCACGTTCACGTCGACCTCCTCGACGAACTCGAAGTACCGCTCGGGGGTCATCCCGGCTTGTAGCGCCCGGACGATCGCGCTCTGGATCGTCGAGCCCTCGGCGATCGGTTCCGAGAAGGGAAGGCCGAGTTCGATCACGTCCGCGCCGCCACGCTCTAAGGCTTCGACGTACTCCAGGGAGGCCTCGTAGGAGGGATCGCCGGCGGCGAGATAGGGGACGAACGCCGGTTCCTCGGAGTCGAAGACCGCGTCGAGACTCATTCGTGCCCACCCCGACCGCCGAGGCGTCCGCCACCGACCTGTTCGAAGACGCTCATGTCGGGTGCGACGTCCAGATCGCGCTTTGCGGTCTCCTCGATGACGGTTTCGAGGTCCTTGTCGCCGCGGCCGGAGACGTTGACGATCGTGAGATCGCCGACGGCGCCGGGGCTCTCGTCTCGCGGCTCCGTCGCTCGACTGTCCGTGGTGGGACCTGCCACGCGCTCCAGGTAGCCGAAGGCGTGAGCCGTCTCCAGGGCGGGGATGATCCCTTCCTGCTGGGAGAGGCGGTGGAACGCCTCCAGGGCGGCGTCGTCGGCGACGTTGACAGGCGTCACCCGGCCTTCGTCGACGAGGTGGGCCAGCTCGGGGCCGACGCCAGAGTAATCGAGACCGGCCGAGACCGAGTGTGACTCCATGATCTGGCCGTCGCTGTCCTGCAGGAGCTTCGTTCGCGCGCCGTGGAGGACACCCTCGTTTCCGGTCGACAGCGACGCCGAGTTGGGTGCGACTCCCTGCGACTCGTCCACAGTCAGCGAGGACCCCCCTGCCTCCACGGCAAAGAGGTCGACGCTCTCATCATCGACGAAGTGGGCGAACGCGCCCATCGTGTTCGAGCCGCCGCCCGCACAGGCGAGGACTGAGTCGGGCAATCGCCCCGCTTGCTCCTGGATCTGTTCGCGGGCTTCCTCGCTGATGACGGCCTGGAAGTCACGAACCATCGACGGGAACGGGTGAGGGCCGACGATAGAGCCGATTACGTAGTGGGTGTCGGAGACGTTGGTCGCCCAGTCGCGCATCGTCTCGGAGATGGCCTCCTTGAGCGTCCCGCGACCGACGGTGACGGGGTTGACTTCGGCACCGTTGATCCGCATCCGGAAGACGTTGGGCCGCTGGCGGGCGATGTCGGTCTCGCCCATGTAGATCTCGCAGGGCATGTCCAGGTGGGCCGCCGCCATCGCCGTAGCCGTCCCGTGTTGGCCGGCACCGGTCTCGGCGATGATCCGCTCTTTGCCCATGTACTTCGCGAGCAGGACCTGCCCGAGGGCGTTGTTGAGTTTGTGCGCCCCGCCGTGCAGCAGGTCTTCGCGCTTGAGGTACACTTCCGTGTCGTAGCGGTCGCTGAGCCGGTCGGCCCGCTGGAGCGGTATCGGCCGACCCCCGAAATCCGACAGCCGCTCGCGGAACTCGTCCATGAAGCCGTCTTCGTTGTTCAGGACGTACCGTCGGTAGGCATCGTCGAGTTCCTCGATCGCCGGCATCAACACTTCGGGGACGTACTGGCCCCCGTACTGTCCGAAACTCCCGTCCGTTTCCGCTGGTTCATCTGTGCTCATAGATTCGAATCGCTCCGCGTGAGTCGCTGCGTGTTCTCGCGCACGTCTCCGTCCATGATCGCCGAGCCGATCAACAGCGCGTCCGCCCCCGCCGAGCGCATCCGTCTCACGTCCTCGGGGGCCGTTATGCCGCTTTCGGCAATGAGGGTGACGTTCTCGGGGACGGACGGACTGACCGCCTCGAACGTCGAGAGATCGACTTCCAGTTCGGCGAGGTCGCGGTTGTTGACGCCGACGAACGCCGCGCCCGCCGCGAGCGCGTGTTCGACCTCCGCTTCGGTGTGGGCCTCGACGAGCACCTGAAAGCCGCGGTCCCGTGCGGCCTCGATCAGCGTCTCGAGGTCGTCCGTCCCTTCTTCCTGGAGGAACCGCGCGATCAACAGGACGACGTCCGCTTCGACGACGTCCAGTTGCTCCTCGTAGAGCAGAAAGTCCTTCCGGAGCACGGGCACCTCGACGGCCGCCCGGACGCGTTCGAGCGCCTCGGGCGAGCCGCCGAAGTGCTCGGGTTCGGTCAGTACCGACAGCGCGGCCGCACCACCTTCGACCATCTGCCGGGCGAGCGCGACCGGATCGTCGGTCCGCTCGCCGTCAGTCGTCGGACTCGTCGGTTTGACTTCCGCGATCACGGGAACGCGCCCCTCGTTTTCGGCTCGCTCGAACGCCGCCCGCAGCGACCGGACCTCGACGGACAGTCGCTCGTCGCCACCGCCCCGGTCGCGCGCCGCCGTCAGGATCGCCTCGACCGCTGGTGCGATTTCGCCACTAGACTCCATTACTGTACACTAACGTACAGGGTTGGTCATAAGGCTTGCGTCACGCCACGCGGGCAAGCGTCCTCGGACATCGCCAACGCGTGCTCGTCGGCGATGATCGGTCGATCCGCAACTCGACCGGCCGCCGAAGCAAACGAAACAGTGGGGTGTCAGCGCAGGTCGAGTTCGTCGAGCTGTCCCTGCAGCGTCTCGGCCGAGGCGTGAAGTTGTTCGTGTTCCGCGTCGGTCAGATCGTATTCGAGCACCTGCCGGACACCGCGACGGTTGATGACGCTGGGCAGACTGAGATAGACGTCGTCCAGTCCGTGTTGGCCCTGCATCAGCGTCGAGACGGTCAGGATCGTGTCCTCGTCACGGACGATGGCGTCGATGATTTCGGTCGTCGCGAGCGCGACCGCGTAGTTGGTCGCGCCCTTCTTGTCGATGATTTCGTAGGCAGCTCCCGCGACCTTCTCGGAGAGTCGGCCCTTGATGTCCGGGCCGCACTCGCGCAGGCAGGCCGAACAGTAGTCGTCGAACGGCATCCCGGCGAGGTGGGCACTGCTCCAGACGGGGACCTCGCTGTCGCCGTGCTCGCCGATGACGTAGGCGTGGACGTTCTGGGCGGCGACGTCACAGTGCTGGCTGAGCACCTGTTTGAACCGCGCGGTATCCAACACCGTCCCGGAGCCGATGATCCGCTCGTGGGGCAAGTTCGAGACCTTCCAGGTGACATACGAGAGGATATCGACGGGATTGGTCACGACCAGCAGGACCGCCTCCGGATCGATACGTTCGGTGATCTGAGGGACCATGTCCTCGAAGATATCGACGTTGCGTTCGAGCAACTCGAGTCGACTCTCGCCCGACTTCTGGCTCACGCCCGCGGTAATCACGACGACGTCGGCGTCCCAGCAGTCCTCGTAGTCGCCGGCGTAGACGTCGACCGGCTCGACGAACGCCCCGCCGTGAGAGAGGTCCATCGCCTCACCTTCGGCTTTCTCGCGGTCGATATCGATCAGCGCGATCTCCGAGACAGTGCCGCTGTTCATCAAGGCAAAGGCCGTCGTGGCACCGACGTTGCCGGCCCCGACGATGGCGACCTTGCCTTTAATTCGCCCGGTCGTCATTTCTACTACTCCTTTGCTCTCACGCGGGCATAAAACTGCGGACCACGGCGACTCCCGACTCCGTGCCGGCGAACGGATCCGATACCGTCGATCACTCCGCTGTCAGTTCCTGCTCGATCACGACCGCGTTCGTCGGGACGTGCACGACGCGAACGGTGACGGTCCCGTCCTGTGGCACGGTACACTTGTTGTCTGGGAGCCGAAACGCGATTTTCTCGCCGGCGGTGAACGAATCCGATTTCAACGCGCCACGGTCTCCCCAAAACTGATCCGGGGACTGAGCGAAAACGTTCGTGTCTTCGATATTTGCGTCTTCGATCCGATTGCTGTCGAGCGGTAAGTTGACCAATCGCCCCGAGTTGACACCCTCCTCGCAGGTCACGCTGACTGC
>JBMCBU010000007.1:0-23752 GCA_048623335.1 Halapricum sp. | reverse complement strand
GTCCCCGACCCGCGAGACGGCAGACGTCGGTTCGTCGCTCTCGCTCTCGTCGTCGATGCGCGAGACGGCAGACGTCGGTTCTTCCTCTGTCGACGCGTCGTCGCTCTCGTCGTAGGCGACAAGTGGTTCGCCGACCGGGATGTCGTCACCGATCTCGTGAAGCAGCTCGGTCACGACCATCCTGCCGGGGGCCGTGACCTCGATGACTGACTTGTCGGTCTCGATGTCGGCGATCCGGTCGCCGGACTGAACCGTCTCACCGGGTTCGACGTGCCAGGCGACGAGTTTTCCCTCGTCGCTCCCGTCGTCACATTCCGGCATTTCGAATTCCATCGTCATCACCTCTACTTGGCGGCCGGACCACCAATAGGGCTTTGATACGCCGGATATCCGATCGATCTTTCGTGAATATCCCACAGCCATACACGGCGCGGACCCGGTGTTGTCGTGGTCGATGATACTGCCGGCTGTCCGGTCGGACGGATATTCGGTTCACCAGTGGGCCGAATACGTCCACACTGGCACAGCCGCAGCATGAGTCCAGACAGCAGACTGCAAGAACGTGTACCCCATCATTAATCAAGATTGTCACGTCCGACGAGTTGAAGACGGTCCAGCATAGAAAGTGCACAAACACACAATACTATGAGCCAGGTCACTTCGACATCGACGAGATCGAGAGTCGCAAACACGGTGGAGTTCTTCGGCCCCCAGTGGTTCGGGTCGACGATGGGGACCGGCGCACTTGGAGTCGCGCTCGGGCTGCTCGCTACCCAGTTGGGAATCGACGCACTCGTCCCGTTCGCGCAGTTTTTCGTCGCGCTGACAGCCGCGATGACGGTCACGTACACGTTGCCGTGGCTGGCGCGGATGTGGCTGTATCCCGATCGGGTGTGGTCGGACCTGACCCACCCGATCCGGAGTCAGTTCTTCCCGACGATGCCGATCACGCTGATCGTCCTCGGGCTCGGGATCGCCCAGACGATGGACGACATCGTGCCGTCGAGTGTGCTCGACCCCCTGTTGACTTGGCTGTTCGTCCTCGGGAGCGCCGGCATCTTCGGGTTCGGGCTGGTGGTCGTGACGATCATGTTCACCAACGACGAGATCGGGACCGAACACGGCGTGTTCGCCTGGTACATCCCGCCGGTGAGCCACCTCGTCATTCCGCTGTTGGGCTTCGAGCTCGTCGCCGGTCATCTCGCCGGGACGACGACCGGACAGCTCGTCTTCGTTGTCTCGATGATCGCACTCGGGATCGGGACGTTCATGTTCCTGTTTTTCGGCTCGATCGTGCTGTACCGCTACGCCTACGAGAGCCTCCCGCGCGAGAAACTCGCGCCGACGTTCGTCATCGGGCTGGCTCCGACGGCCGTGCTCACCATCGCGATCGTGAAACTCGCCCACGCACTCGAAGCCGGGGTCGGCCTCGAGCTCGCGTTCGAGCCGCTGGTGCCGGGACTGAAACTCCTCGCACTGGTGATGTGGGGCTTCTCCGCGTGGTGGTTCGTGCTGACCGCCGCGCTCGTGACTCACTACGTGGCTCGCCGAACCCACCCGTTCTTTTTCACCTGGTGGGCCTACACCTTCCCGCTTGGCGCGTTTGCCATCTCGGCGGGGTCGCTCGGTGGCTTCCTCGGCGTCAACGGGTTCTCCGCCGTGCTCGCGGCCGTGACGGGCTTGCTCGTGGTCGTCTGGCTCGTGACCGCGGCGCTCACGACTCGGATGGTGCTCCGAGGCCACGCGTTCGCTCCCGAATAGCAGGGTTGTAAGGGCTGTCCTCGCGCGTTTCGGAGTATTGGGCAAAACACAAAATATAACACAGTCAGAGCGCTAACGTCAAGGCAGAATGTCAGTCCTCTCCGCAGACGACCGCAGTCAAGTCAACGAACTCCTGAGCGTCCTCGAAGAGACCGTCACAGTCCACGTATTCACCGAGGACGGGTGTCAGTACTGCGATGAGACGCTCGACCTCTACGAGGACGTCGAAGGCGAAAGCGACGACGTCGTCGTCGAGACCCACGATATGGACGACCCGCTGGCCGACGAACTCGGCGCGAGGAAATACGACGGCGCGCCCGTCACCGTCATCACCCGTGACGGCGTCACCGGTGTCCGGTACTTCGGGATCCCGTCGGGCCAGGAGTTCAGCGCTTTCCTGCAGGGGCTGATCGCAGTCGCGCAGGGACCGGGCAAGACGGAGCTTCCGGACGACGTCCGCGAGCAGGTCCAGGACATCGACGAGCCCGTCGAGCTGAAAGTGTTCGTGACGCCGACCTGCCCGCACTGCCCGCGTGCGGTCCAGGTGGCCCACCAGATGGCTATCGAGAACGACCTCATCGAGGCCGATGCCGTCGAAGCCCAGGAGTTCATGGAGCTCTCCCAGGAGTACGGTGTCCGCGGCGTCCCCCAGACCAACGTCAACGAGACCGGCCAGTTCACCGGCGGGCTCCCGCCCCAGCAGTTCGTGGACGAAGTCATCTCGGCGCTAGAATAGCGATTCTCTCGGTTTCGTTCGGTGTTCCAGAAAGTCGAGGAGTCACAGGGCTTAGCGTAACACTCCATAGATGTCTCTCGGGCAGTCGATAGCGATCACCCGATCGGAGGTGGTATTTGTCCGATCGGCGACGCTAATCCCTATCAGTACTCCTGATCGAGATGGTCGCCGATCCATCCCGTCTCCAGTTCGTCCAGAAGCGACGGCTTCGGCGCGAACGGCTTGAGATCCAGCACGGGCGTCCCGTCAAGCAGGTCCAGTCCCTCGACGTGTAGCGTCGTCCCCTCGATCGTCTCGAGCCGGACGACCGTCTGGGCGATCGGGTTCGGTCGGTTCGGGCTGGCGGTGGCGAACACGCCGACTTCCAGCCCCTCCGCAAAGGGCGGGTGTGCCCGGAGCGTGTCGGCCGGGCTCCGGTGGAGATGCGCAAGGATCGTGACGTGCGAGAAGCCATCGAGCCCGTCGAGACCGGGTTCGTACTCGGAGGCGAGTTCGACGCGGCCGGCCGCGCCCGACGGTTCATCGGGGTCGATCGGGACGTCAGACGGCTCGTCGAACGGCGAACGAATCTCGCCGATCGGGTCGTAGGTGACTTTCTCCATACCGTCGGTTGGACGGCTGATCAAATAGAGGCGACGATGCGCTGGCGGCTCGGTACAGGCCCGGTCACTCGGGAAAGAGTTCGACCTCGCGGTCGATGCCGTCGATCCGTTCGACGTCCTCGCTGTCGAGGGACAGCTCGCGCGCGGCGAGGTTCGCTTGCAGGTGCTCGCGGCTGGAGGCTTTCGGGATCGTGACCACCCCGTCGTGAGAGAGCACCCAGGCGATCGAGACGGCCGCGGGCGTGGTGTCGTGTTTCTCCGCGACGGTCCGTATCTCGGGGACGTCGAACACCTCGCCGCCGGCGAGCGGCGAGTAGGCGACCACTGTGTATCCCTGCTCGCGGGCGTGCTCGAGCACACCCGATTGCTGGAACAGCGGGTGAAACTCGACCTGGTTGGCGACCAGCGGGCGGTCACAGTAGGTCTGTGCACGGTCGTACTGTTCGGGCGTGAAGTTGCTCACCGCGAGGCGCTCGGTCAGGCCCGCGTCGGTGACGGCATCGAGTGCCGCCATCGTGCCCTCCGGATCGTACCCGCCGCGCGGGCGATGGACGTACAGCAGATCGATCCTTTCGACGCCGAGTCTGTCGAGGCTGGCACGCGTCCCCGACTCGACATCGTGGGGTGCGAGCGAGTCGACCCACAGTTTCGTCGCCAGCGTGACGTCCTCGCGCGGAACGGGGCTGTTGGCCAGCCCTTCGCCGACGACGTGCTCGTTCTCGTATATCTGTGCGGTATCGAGGTGTCGGTACCCGGCGTCGAGAGCCGTCGCGATCACGGACGGATCGTCGATGCCCATCGTGCCGAGGCCGACTGACGGGAGGTCCATAGCGGCAGTATGGCGTCCCCACAGTAATACGCCCTGCCTTCCGCGGGCGTCACACAGAAAAGCAACCCTTTTGCTCGCGCTGGATTGACTGTCGGGCAATGCTGGGGCTGCGCTCGGCTGCCGGTCGCGCGAAACGACGGCTCGTCTCCGACCTGCGTTCGGATCCGTATCTCGTGGCGATCCTCGGAGTTACGCTCGTGTTATCCGCGTTCTACGTCTGGCACGAGGTCCCGAACTTCGCTACCTGGGACGAGCGCGACCGGGTTCTCGACCCACTGATCGCCTACGGCCGGATCATCGACCAGCCGAGCCTTGGTGCGCTCCGGGAGGGGGTCATCTGGGGGCGTCAGCCGTTCGGCGCGACGTTTTACCTCTACGGGCTGGCGTTGCTGCCGGTCGTGATCGCTGCCGCCATCGTCGGCGATCTCGATTCGCTGGCAGCCCTGGGACTGCCCGGGAAGGGATCGGAGCTGTTCGGTTTCTGGGAGGTGTGGCACACCACGCCGGAGTGGATCTGGACCGCGAGCCTGCTGATCGTCCGCCTGCTGAACGTCGCCTTCGCAGCCGGCGTCGTGTATCTCACCTACCGGATCGGGACGTATCTGCGCGATCGGACGACCGGCCGGCTCGCCGGTGGCTTCCTCGCGGTCACCTGGGGACTGATCACTCTCGCCCACGAGGGTGGCGAGGACATCCCGTCGGTGTTCGTCCTGCTTTTGGCACTGTACCTGCTTGTCCAGTACGTCGAGACGGGCGAGCGGCGCCGATTCTTCGAGGCCAGCGCCGTGGGGGCAGCGGCGATGACACTGAAGCTGACCGTCGCGCCGATCGTGTTCACCATCGCGATCGCACACCTACTTCGGGTCTATCGCGAGGGCGATACCTGGCGGCGGTTGATCGAGGATCGCGATTTGCTGGTCGACGGGGCGGCCGTCGGCGCGATCGTCCTCCTGCTCGGGTTCCCGACGCTTCTGGTCGGCGGGTTCGTCGAGTTTCTCTCTCGCATCATCGGCCACCCCGCCTACCGGGTCGCGGTCCAGAAGGGACCGGACGCGCCGATCTGGTGGTGGTTCCTCCGCGGATATCTCAACGTCTTCGGACTCCCGCTGTTTGTCGGGAGTGTCGTCGGGCTCGGCGGAGCGCTCGTGAGATTTCGAGAGCGGCTGACCGACGGATCGACGGTCCTGCTGGCCTACCTCGGGCTGTACGTGTTCCTGCTTTCGGGTTTTCAGGACTTCCGGCCACACCATCTTCTGTCGACGCTCCCGCTACTGGTGATCTTCCTCGCTGCGGGACTCTCCCGCCTGGACGCGTCCCGGCCCGCAGTGGCTCGCCCGCTCGTCGCGATCCTGCTGGTGACCTCCGGCGCGTACGCCGCCGTCGGCTCGGCTGGATACGCCTCGACACCACGAGCGGAGGCCGTCGAGTGGATGGACGACAACGTCGAGTCCAACGCGACTATGGAGTTCTACACGCGCGGATTCGAAGAGTCCGCGACGCCCCACTGGATCGACGCACAGTACCCCTACGCCGGGGATGACCGCGAATCGCTCGAACCCTGCCCGGAGTACGTACAACTGTCCTACCGGGACCTGCTGTATCTCCGTGACATCCCCGACGATCAGCGTACGTCCTACGTCCGACACAACACGGAGGCACGGGCCGCCCACGTCCGCGGCCTGCTCAACGGTAGTTACGGCTACGAAATCGTCGCCGAGTTCGGCGAGCGTCCGCCGAAGTTCGTCCCACAGCGACCGACGCAAGGATCGCTCGCGGACATCCTGTCGCTCGGGATCTACCCCCAGTCCGATCAGTACGCCGACGAGCAGGAGTTGCGAGCCAACCAGTACGTGGTACTCCTCCGGTACAACGGAAGTTGTGAGCAGCCCCTCTCCCGGCCGGAGTGACATCTGTCACCCGGCACAGGTTTTTGACGCTGGAGACAGTTGACGCAGTCGATGGATCCGGTCGAGTTGTTCAACGGGATGCCGTTCGCGCAATTGCTCGGAATCGAACTGACCGTGGCCGAAGACGGGCACGCGGAGGGACGACTGCACGTCACCGACGACCACGCGACGAACCGCGAGACGGGCGTCGTTCACGGCGGGGCGACGTTCGCACTGGCCGATACCGTCGGAGATGCAGCGGTCGTTTCGCTGACTGGCGCGCTCGTCCCGACCGTCGATATGCGGATCGACTATCTCGCGCCGGTGACGACGGATGTCTATGCCGTGGCCGACGTGCTCCGGGACGGAGGGTCCTTGGCAGTCGTGGAAATCGAGGTCGTCGACGAGGACGAGACACACGTCGCGACGGCACACGGCGCGTACAAGACTGGTGGAGCAGCGGAGGGTGTCTGGAACGGCGGTGATCCCGATCACTCCGAGGAAGACAGGCGGTAGCCGACGGCCAACACGAGATACAGGTTGTCGTTCTCCGAGAGATACGCATCGAGATCTTCCGCTGTCTCGAAGGCGGTGCCGTACTGGTCGTAAAGCAGCGTCTGCCGGCGTTCCCAGTCGATCACGTTTCGGATCTGATCGAAGAGCTTGCCCCCGAGCGGCGATTCGACGGGAGTCACGTTCGGAAGGTTCGCCCAGTCGGTGACCTCGCTGAGATCGAACGCGTCGAAGTCCCGGACGAGATCGAACGTGTCTCTCGGGGTTGCAGCCTCAGGGACCGGGGGTCGTCCGTCACGATACTGGAGCGCACCCGTCGCCAGTGCCTGGGCGACCTCGGGATGATCCGCGGGAACCACAACAGCCACGATGTCATCGAGGTAGGCCGTGACGCCGGGCGACACCGACGAGGTCGTGCTGTCAACCCGCGGCATCGACCGATCGTCCGACGATGGCGTCGTCTCCGAAGCGGAGTCACCACGGCGGTTTCGGTCCATGAACGTGACTGACGGCGCGCAGACGGTTAACTGTTGCAGGCGATACAGCGTTCCTGTCAGCGGCTGTCCGCCCATACACCGTCACCGGTGGCTTCGACTGTCGTCGCCCGACCGTCGATGTGGGTGCTGGGACGCCCCGAGGTTCAACGTATCCGCCGTCGGCGTGCGCCCGGCCGCGACGAGCAGTTCGTCACCGGCCACGCGGAACGGGGCCTCGGGCAGGAGGTGCGGGCGGCGACCGCTGTCCCTGGTTTGCTGCCACGTCGAGGCACGGGCCCGATGACCGCGAAATCGAATGCACCAACGTTGATTGATACTGGTGGCGATAAGTTCGTACAGATATTCGCCACACCTCGTGTCGACTCGCTTCGAAATGGTATCGCCACCAGGATGATCTAGATGTATCCGTCCCGACGGCGGTCGAGACGCATTCTGCCAGGCTTTTATACTAACGCGCCCACGGGTCGGGTAATGACGGGGCTCGAAGACATCGCACGGGGCATCGATCGGTACTCGACGCTCGTACGCACTGCCGGTCGAACGCTGCTCGACGTGGATACGAACCCGGTTCCGCGGGACTGGACGCACATCACCAAGATCGATCCGGAAGACGAGAAGGAGCTGCCGCTGTTGTTCCCGCTTTACCTCCAGCACACGAGCGCGCTGGAGGTCGGCGGCTCGCGGGACGTGACCGGACAGAACACCGAGGAGACGCTCGAACTCGTCGCCGATCGGCCGGTACCGGCGTTCCAGGAGCCGAGCGGTCCCAAGCAGGTCACGACCGACACCCATTCGAAAGCGGAGTTTTTGGCCATTCCCGAGGTCCTCAACGGCGACGTCGAGGCGTTGATCGGCCAGCTCGGTGCGGGCGTCGAGTACATCGAGTCCGACCTCGCACCGGAGATGATCGCCGAGAGGGTCCCCATCTCACTCGGCGAAACCATCGAGGATCGGCTCGCCGCGTTCGCGACGTCCTGGCTGCTCAAGGAGGCGGTCTTCGAGGCGTACATCATCATGAACCCCGACAGCGCGGCCGCCCGCGAGAGCAACGTCACCGACGAGGACTTGCTCGACCCGAAGACGGCCAAACAGCGCGCGATGGCCGCCGAGCGCCATCTCGGGAGCGAACTCATCTACCTCGAGTACTCGGGCACGTTCGGTGGCGAGCAAGCCGAGGCGATCCTCGAAGCCGTCGACGACGGTCGCCGGTGGTCGCGGCTGTGGTACGGCGGCGGTCTCGACGACCGCGAGAACGCCCACGCCGTCCTCGAGGCCGGCGCGGACGCCGTCGTCGTCGGGAACGTCTTCCACGAAATCGCCGCTGAGGAAGCCGACATCTGCGAGCAGGCTGTCGAGGAACTCGAGACCGATTCGACCCGCGAGGACGTCCTGGAGTGGGTCGAAGCGACCGTCGACCTCGACGACAGCAGCGCAACGAAGTACCTCTCGACGATCGTCGACGTGCCGAACCCCGAAGGGCGCGCGCGAGACTACCTCGTCACGACAGTCCGAACCTGGCTCGCGGTCCAGGACGCCGTCGCGGATCTCGACGAGAAAGGCGTCGCCTCGGTCCCGGAAATCCAGGAGATGTTCCGCTCGACGGACCTGCCAGGTCGGTCGGACGTGGCGGCCGTCCTCGGCGCGGACGAATCGTTCCTGACGGACGTGCTCGTCGCGCTGGCCGCGCCGCGGTACGATCTCGAAGTCGATGGCCCGCCGGTCGAGCACCTCAGTCTCGATCTGACGTGACGGCGAGCGCCGGCGATCACACCAGCACGATCGCCCCGACCGTTTCCAGTTCCGACCCGGCGATCCGGAGCATGGCGCTGGTGACGATGCCGAGCGCGAGGCTGACCGACCAGACGGCGACGGCAGCCCGGCCGACGCGTGCGTGTGAGGTCTCCGTGAGCTGTGCGGGCGAGCGGGTCAGCCCGAGCAGGACGGCATAGACCACCAGCGGAACGGCAAGCGCCGAGCAGACCAGGTGGACGGCCAGTATCAGCAGGTAGGCCATCCGGAAGAGGCCGCTCGCCTGGATGTACAGCTCACCGCCACCGCCGACCTTCCAGAGGTACAACACCAGAAAGCCCGCTTCCAGTGCGACCGCAGTGACCATCGCGGCCCGGTGGCGGCCGATCTGTCGCTTTCGGATGAAGTAGACGCCCGCGAGCAACGTGAGCAGGGTTGCGGCGTTGATCACGACGATGACGCTACTGAGCAGCCGGACGGTCGATTCGCCGATCGAGGGGAACAGCGGGACGAACCCCTCGAACGCGTTCATTACGAGCGCGTAGCCGACCGCCGTGATCGCCACGGCGACTCCGAGCGTGTGTGATCGGACTCCCTCGCGAAGTGCTGTCGCGACAGCCATCAGTTGGGTTCCGAATCCCGGAGGCTTCTACCTTTGTGTCCCGGCACGCATCTGCCGGAAATCGGGTCACATTGCGGTCACACTGCCGTCGATACCGTTTCGGAGAGATGCGCGACCTCGGGCGGCGAGTAGCGGCACGAACGTCTCGCCGGCAGCGTCAGACCTGCACGTCTTCGAGAAAGACCGCGAGGTGCTCGGTCACCTGGATCGCCTCTTCGATGAAGAACGGGTGCGAGGCGTTCCGGACCCGGGTGTCGGGTTCGCGTCCGGGCCGCCGGGACGGGTCGCCAGCAACGTCAGCGAGACGGCCCGATCGGACGTCAGCGCGTACTGGAGCGCGATCAGCCCACCCATCTCCGCGCCTGCGAGGCGTGCCGACTCGACGTCGGCATCGGCAAGGACCGCGTCGAGATGGGCGGCCATCTCGGGGATCGTGTCCGGGCCTTCGGGTTCGCCCGATACGCCAGTCCCGCGGTTGTCGGGAACGAGCAGTTGATACCGGTCTTCGAAGGCCTGTCGCTGCCAGTTCCACATCCAGCGACTGTACCCGAGTCGTTCCAGAAAAACGATCGTCTCACCGTCGTCGGGACGACGCTCACGATCAGGCGTCGAGCCCGAGATCCGCTGCACGCGCGTCGATCCACTCCTGTAGCTCTTCGATTGCCTGCTCACCCTTCTCTTCGTCCTTGAAGAGGTGCTTGAACCGGCCCTGCGGTTCGAGCCACTCGTCGATCGGCTCGCGGTCGCGGATCTTGTTGACGCCGGTGATCTCACCGTCTTCGACCTCGAAGACGGGGAACAGACCCGTCTTGACTGCCTTCTCGGCGAGGTCGACGGTCTTCGCGGAGTCGAAGCTCCAACCGACCGGGCAGGGTGCGTAGACGTGAAGGAACTTCGGTCCCTCGATCTCCAGGGCCTTCTCGACTTTCTGCTTGAAGTCGTGCGGGTTGGAGATCGACGCCGTCGCGGCGTAGGGGATGCCGTGATCGACGGCGATCGAGATCATGTCCTTCTTGTTGGTGTCGTTGCCGATGCTCTCTTTGCCCGCCGGCGACGTGGTCGTCGACGCGCCGAGCGGCGTCTGGCTCGAACGCTGGACGCCCGTGTTCATGTACGCCTCGTTGTCGTACATGATATAGAGGACGTCGTGGCCGCGCTCCATCATGCCCGACAGCGCGCGAAAGCCGATGTCGGCGGTCGCACCGTCGCCACCGATGGCGATGATGTTGAGGTCCTCGCTGTCCTGGACGTCGAGGTGGTCGGGGTCGCGGCGGTCGAAGGACTTGTAGGCGGCCTCGACGCCCGCGGCGACGCTTGCGGCGTTCTCGAAGATGTTGTGGATGTAGCTGGTCCCCCAGGCGCTCTCGGGATACGGCGTCGAGACGACCTCCATACAGCCGGTGGCGTTGGTGACGATGGTGTTCTCACCGGCGGCCTCGGTGATGTACTTCATCGCCAGCGCGGGGCCACAGCCGGCACACGCGCGGTGGCCGGGGTTCCACAGTTCGTCTTCGTGCTCGAGCTGGTCGGTGTAGTCCTGGTCTTGCAAGTCGGAACTCATAGGTCATCCCCTCCTTCGAGGAGTTCGGGACGCAGTTGTGGCCACGATTCGCTCTCTTTGAAGCCCATCTGTGGCGTCGCCGTCTTGGAGTCTTCGACGATGTCGGCGATGTCTTCGGGCTTGACGTCGCGGCCGGCCATGCCGAGGACGTAGCTCTTGATGGGGGGCTGGCTCTCGGCGTGGTAGAGCGCGCCCTTGATCTCGCCGGCGAAGGCGCTCTCGTAGCCGGGCGACATCTCCTTGGTCAGGACGGCGACGCTCTCGGCGTCGGCCAGCGCGTCGCGCAGTTCGGGGGCCGGGAACGGCCGGAACACGCGGGGCCGGACCATCCCGACCTTCTCGCCGTCCTCGCGGTAGGCGTCGACGACGTTGCGGATGGTCCCGGCGATCGAACCCATCGCGACGACGATGTGGTCGGCGTCGTCGGCGTAGTAGGTGTCGAGCATCCCGCCGTACTCGGTGTAGTCCCGGCCGAAGACCTCCTTGAACTCCTCGACGGCGTCGGCCCAGACCTCGCGGGATTCCATCATCGCCCGCTGGATCTCGTAGCGGCTCTCCGTCCAGTGTTCGGGTCGGGCGTAGGCGCCCATCGTCTTCGGGTTCGAGGGGTCGAGCGTGTACTCGGGATCACGCGGCGGGAGGAACTCGCTGACTTCCTCCTCGCGGGGGATGTTCGCGGGTTCCTGAACGTGGGTCAAGATGAACCCGTCGAAGTTCGACAGCGCCGGCAGGTTGACCTGCTCGGCGACACGGAAACCTAACAGGACGTGGTCGATGGCTTCCTGGACGTCTTCGGCGTGGAACTGGAGCATGCCGCCGTCCCGTTCCGCGAAGGCGTCGGTGTGGTCGGCCCAGATCGAAAGCGGGGCCGACAGCGACCGGTTGGCGACCGCCATCACGATCGGCAGGCGCATGCCCGCCGCGGTAAAGAGCGGTTCGCTCATCAGCTTCAGGCCCTGGCTCGACGTCGCCGAAAAGGCGCGAGCGCCGGCCGCGGACGCGCCGATGCACGTCGAGGCGGCGTTGAACTCGCTGTCGACCTTGATGAACTCGCTGTCGAGCTTCCCGTCGGCGACCAGCTCGGAGAGCTTCTCGACGACGCCGGTCTGGGGCGTGATCGGATAGGCCGAGACCACGTCTGGGTCGGCGGCCATGACGCCTTTCGCGACCGCCGACGTCCCTTTCATCACTTCCTGTTCGTCCGATGGGTCCGGTTTCGAGGATTCTGCTTGTGCCATGTTATGCCTCCTCCCGAACCATCTCGATGGCGTCGGTCGGGCACACTTCCGCGCAGATGCCACAGCCCTTGCAGTAGTCCAGGTCGAAGGCGTAGAAGTCCTCGCCTTCGACCGGCTTGGCGGCCTGGTCGGGACAGTACGTCTCACACTGTCCACAGCCGATGCAGGTGTCCGGATCGACGACGGGTTTGAACTCCCGCCAGGAGCCAGTCTTGTTCGCGCGGGACGTGTTCGGTTCCGCGACGACGCCGGTCGTGATCTTCAGGTTCTCGTATGGGTCTTGTGTGTCGCTCATGCGTGTACCTCCGAGTACGCGTCAGTTGTCGCTGCGACGTTCTTCTGGCCGATCTCGCCCTCGAACTTGCGGGTGATGACCGCTTCGAGACTCTCGGTGCTCAGCTTGTCCGTCGCGCCCGCGAACGCGCCGAGCAGGGCAGTGTTCATGATCGGCAGCCCGAGGTTCTCCAGCGCGATCTCGGTCGCATCGACCGTGAGGATCTCCGCATCGGTGTCGATGGCGACGTCCTCGGGATCGGCGTCGGTGTTGACGAGCAGGATCCCGTCGTCCGCGAGCCCTTCGGTCACGTCCACGTACTCGAGCAAGCTGGTGTCCTGGACGATGACACAGTCCGGCTCCTCGACGTGACTCCGCTCTGTGATCTTTTCGTCGCTATACCGCACGTAGGCCTCGACAGGTGCTCCGCGTCGCTCGACACCGAACGACGGTGTCGCCTGCGACCAGATGCCCTCCTCGTGGCCTGCCTGTGCGAGCAGCTGGGCAAGCGTAACCGACCCTTGCCCGCCGCGTCCGTGAATTCTGATCTGGTACATTGTGTGTGTCCCTCCGGGATGGAGATGGTCCCTGGTTGTGACGGTCGCGCCGACGCAGGTCGTCGGCGTCTGGACCACCGTAGTATCTCTTATGTTTCCCAACCACTCACCATTTGACCCCCAAAATACGGGGTGTTTAAGAGATGCGTGGATATGCTTCAGGAACGTTCATCACCGTAGGGAAAACCATTACAGATTCTCAAATTATCAATTATCAACTTTACCGGAGCGCTCGACCCGGATAATCGTTAATACGGGATCGGAGTCGGCGCGACGACCCCTCTCAGACCGTCGCTGGCCCGGTCAGTCATCGGGGACGTACAACCCCCAATATTTGGGTATGGTGTGCGTCGAATGTCGTCGGTAGAAGTGGCGACGATGCCGGCAGAAATTATAATAATATGTACTATATTAGGACCGATCACCCGTCCAAAAACACGGAGTCGAGGCCGCGTGGCTGGAATAGAATCCAGCGAAAAGGCGGACTATAACGAACAATACTATGATATGTTCGTCCCGATTCGCCAACGTTATACCCTAGCCCCTGCCAGAGGGTGGTATGACTTTGCACGCCAGAGAGATCAACCAGGACGTCAGGGAACTGGGAGAGCTCTTGGGATCAGTCATCAAGCACCAGAGTTCGGAGGAGGCGTTCGACCTCGTCGAGACGGTCCGGAACGCCGCGATTCGCTACCGGCGCGGAGAAGCCGACAGCCGCGAACCGATCCACGACACGCTCGATCGGCTCTCCCCGGAAAAACAGGACGTCATCGCACGTGCGTTTACTACCTATTTCGAACTGATCAATCTCGCCGAGGAGCGCCAGCGCGTCCGGGAGGTCAGGGAAGGGAGTCAGGACGGGACGCTCGAAGACAGCGTTCGGGAAGCCGCCGAGTACTTCTCGGAGAACAACGTCGATCCGGAGACGGTCGAGTCGATCCTCGAGGACGTGTTGATCCAGCCGACGTTCACGGCCCACCCGACCGAAGCACGGCGCAAGACGGTCAAGGCGAAGCTCCGGGATATCGCCGGAGACCTGGAAGAACTCGACGAAGTCCGCCTGACCGACAACGAAGACCGGCGCGTCCGCCAGAACGTCCGCGCACAGGTAACCAGCCTCTGGCAGACGCCGCAGGTCAGAGACCGTCGTCCCGAGGTCACTGACGAGGCCTTGAACGTCCAGTGGTACATCGAGAACGTCTTATTCGACGTCATCGACGAGGTCTACGAGGAGTTCGAGTGGGCGCTCGATGACGTCTACGAGTCGGAGGTCGAGGTCCCCAAGCTCTATGAGTTCCGTTCGTGGGCCGGCTCCGATCGGGATGGCAACCCCTTCGTCACGCCCGAGGTCACCGCCGAGACGCTGGAACGACAGCGTGACGTCGTGCTCCCGCTGTATCGCGACCGTCTCAAAGAACTGTCGGGCGTGTTGACCCAGGACGGACGACAGATCGACGTCGGGGAACGCTTCCAGGAGCGACTCGACGCCCATCGGGAACGGCTACCGGGCGTCGCCGACGAGGCCGAAGAGCGCTATCCCGACGAGCCGTACCGCCAGAAGCTCAAGCTGATGCGCGAGTCGGTGATGCGGGTCGCGGACGTCCGCTCGGGCGGATACAGCGACGAAGAGGAGTTCCGCGAGGACTTGCAGGTGATCGCCGAGAGCCTCGAACGCAACGGTGCCGGGCAGATATCCGAGCGATACGTCGAGCCGTTGATCCGGAAGGTCGCAACCTTCGGGTTCAACCTCGCGAGCCTCGATCTCCGCGATCACCGGGGGATGCACACCGACGCCATCGCCGAGGCGCTCGAACAGCAGGAAGGCATCGACTACGAGGGCATGGACGAACAGGAACGCCAGGAGTTCCTGACCGAGGCGATCTTACAGGACGAGCCGATCATCGACATTACGGACAGAGAGGGGCTCTCCGACGACGCCGAGCGCGTGCTCAGGCGGTTCGAAGAGACGGCCAACTGGCAAAAGGAGTACGGCGTCGACGCGATCGACACCTACGCGATCAGCTGGTTCGAAGAGCCGAGTCACGGACTGGAAGTGCTGTTCCTCGGCGATCAGGCCGGGATCGTCGACCTGCCGGGCTACTGTGGGTTCGACATCGTCCCGCTGCTTGAAAGCGAGTACGCGCTCTCGGGCGCACGACGGATCATGGGGACGCTGTTCGAGAACGAGGCGTACACGCAGGCGCTTGAAGCGCGGAACGACACCCAGGAGATCATGCTGGGGTATTCCGACTCCAACAAGGAGAACGGATATCTCGCCGCGCAGTGGTCGCTGTATCGCAATCAGAAGCGGCTGGCAGCCATCCACGACGACTACGACGTGGACCTGCGCCTGTTCCACGGTCGCGGCGGATCGATCTCCCGCGGCGGCGTCCCGATGCACGAGGCGATGCTGGCGTTGCCCAACGAGACCTGCAACGGGCAGATCAAGTTCACCGAACAGGGCGAGGCCATCTCCGAGAAGTACGCAAACGACAGTATCGCCGAACGAAACCTCGAGCAGATGGTCAACGCCCAGGTCAAGGCGCGTCACAACGCCATGCACGAGCCGATCGAGGAAGTCCCCGACGAGTGGATGTCGGCGATGGAAACCGCCTCGGATGCCGCACGCGAGGAGTACCAGGGACTGCTGGAGACCGACGGGTTCGTCTCGTTTTTCGATCAAGCCACGCCCATCACCGTCATCGAGAACCTCAACCTCGGTTCGCGGCCTGCCTCACGAAGCGAGGATCGCAGCGTCGAGGACCTGCGAGCGATCCCGTGGGTGTTCTCCTGGACGCAGGCTCGCTGTATCATTCCGGGCTGGTACTCGCTTGCGTCCGGTCTGGAGGCGTATCTCGAGAACGGCGGCGACGTCGAGACGCTCAAGACGATGTACGACGAATGGCCCTTTTTCAACACGATTCTCGACCACGCTGCGCTGGCGCTGGCCCGAACCGACATGGAAATCGCCCAGGAGTACGCCAATCTGGCCGAGGACGACATCCGCGAGAAGATCTTCCCGACCATCCGGGCAGAGTACGAAAGCGCGGTCGATCTCGTGCTCGAGATCACCCAGCGTGACAGTCTGACTCACCGCGAGTGGCTCGAAGAGAACCTCGATCGGCGAAACCCCTACGTCGACCCGCTGAACCTCCTCCAGACTCGGCTGCTGGCCCAGAGTCACCTCACCGAAACCGAAACGCAGACGCTCCGGCTGACGGTCCACGGTATCGCTGCGGGGATGAAAAACACTGGATAGCACCGCCCTGCGACCGCCGCGACACGGTGAACCGGGCGTGTCGACTTCGGCTCGACTAGTATTGTTCCGTCTTCGATCATAATGCAAAGATAGAACCATTTATTTACGTTCGGATAAACATCTTCGAGACGAATGACGCTTCATACAATCTTGCTGGCAGTCGGACCGGACGACAACGATCGCGCAGAAGAACTCGCCGAGGCCGTCGTCGAGGTCGGGAAGCCGGCCAGTGCGGAGGTGGTCATCGCTCACGTCTTCACCGAAAGCGAGTTCCAGCGGGCCACCGAACGGCTGGATTTCGACGACGACCTGGCGGATCCCAACGAGGTCGCAAAGCGCCACCAGACCGTCAGGACGATGACCAAGCTGTTCGACGACGCCGGGATCGACTACACGATTCGCGGTGAGGTCGGGGACCACGCCGAGGAGATCGTCGAACTCGCGAACAAACTCGAGGCCGACCGGGTCGTCGTCGGCGGTCGCAAGCGCTCGCCGACTGGCAAGGCGGTATTCGGATCGACGGCCCAGGCAGTCATACTCGACGCACCGTGCCCGGTGACGTTCGTACGTGGCGAAGACGAAGAATAGGCTCGTTTCGGCCGTGACGATCAGTCGATTAGCGCAGCCTCGATGAGCTCCAGGGGGTGGCGGATCTCGTAGCCGGTGCCGTGTTCCATCTGGCTGGCACAGGTGGGACACTCGGTCATGCCGGTCGATCCCCCGGATTCTTCCATGTGCTCGAACATCTCCGATCCGATCTCCATGGACTTCTCGTACTTCTCGGACTTCCAGCCATACGTGCCCGAGATGCCCGAACAGGACTCGCCGACGTCTTCGATCTCGACGCCGTCCAGACCCCGGAAGAGTTCGATCGCCTGGCGTTCGAGTCCCTGGTTTCGGGCGTGACACGGCGCGTGGTAGGCGAACTCCTCGGCGAGTTCGCCCGAGACTTCCGCCGCTTCGAGTTCCTGGCGGACGTCAGTGTGAATCCGGAGGTACTCGACGGCGTCGTAGGTGTGGGACGCGAGGTCGTCGATACCGTCGATGTCGAACAGTTCGGGGTACTCGTTGCGCAGCGCCATCGAACAGGACGTACAGGAGGCGACGATGTCCGCCCCGTTCTCGATCGCGGCAGTGAGGCTCGCGACGTTAGTTTCGGCGTGGCGTCGGGCGTCGTCGAGCATCCCGTTTGCGAACATCGGCGTCCCCGAGCACTTCTGTTCGGGGACCATGACCTCGTAGCCGAAGTGCTCGTAGATCCGGACCAGCGCCTTCGCGACCTGTGGCGTGTTGTAGTTCGAGTAACAGCCGTGGAAGTACGCGATTTTCTTCTCGTCGGACTGGACTTTCGCGCCGCCACGTTCGGCCCACCACTGACGGAACGTCTGGGTGGCGAACTCGGGGAATTCCCGCTCGCTGGGGATGTGTAGCACCTTCTCCATCGTCCACCGGACCGGGCCGAAGTTCATGAAGAAGTTGGCCGTCCGCGGGAGCATGCTCGCGAAGTACGCCGATGTCCGGTAGTTCGCCAGGATCCGGTTGCGGATGTACTTGATCGAGAGCTTCGAAACCTGGTTGTCGACGTACTCCCCGCGTGCGGTGTTGTGCATCTGCGCCAGATTGACACCGGATGGACAGGACGTATCACACCGCAGGCAGTTCGAACACTCCGAGATCGACGGATCGATCTCGTAGTCGCCGTCGGCTTGCTTGAGCCGCCACTGCTCGGGGCCCTGGAACTTCGGCCCCGGGAAGTCGTCGTCGACCTCCGCGACCGGACAGTTGGTGTCACAGGTCGAGCACTTATAACAGGAGTCGGCACCGGGCCGGAGGTCGAACCCGCCGTCTTCGGGGGAGACCTCCAGTGGTTCGTACTCCTCGCCTGTGTTCGGTACGATCGGGTCGAACTCCGTCGGGTCTTGTGCGTCGCTCATTGTGCCTCCTGTGCCGCAACGCGGCCAGCGTGATATCCGGTCGCGATCGAGACGCCGCTCCCTGACTTCTCCGCGGCGAAGTCGTAACCGCCGAGCACCGAACCAGCGGCCCGCAGGTTCTCGAACTCGGGCGACCCCTCGCCATCGAGCGGTCGCAGTTCGGGATCCGGATCGACGCCGAACCCGGCGAAGGGATGATCGCCGAAGACGGCCTCGTCGAACCAGTCGTATCGGTCCTCCGGGTGGGGGACGTGACAGTCGAAGATCGGTTCGTAGACGCCCTCGCGGTCTGAATCGACGCCCTTGCCGACGAGACCGCCGGTCGCCAGCACGAACTGATCCGCGCTGTAGGGAATGCGAGCGTTCTGCTTGTCGACGTAGACGGTCTCGACGCGGTCCTGCCCGTCGAATTCGACGATAGGGTTGCCGCTCTCGAAGTTGCCGCCGGCCTCGTCGAAGGCCTCGAACAGCCGATCCTCCAGGCGGACGCCGGGCAGCGACGGCGGTGTCGCGGGCACTTCGAACACCTCGACACCGAGTTCGGCCTCCAGCGCCGCCCGGACGCCGGCGGTGTCCTCGTCACCGAGGACCGCCGGCAGACCCACGCGAGACTCGTCGTCGATCACGGGGTTGATCCGTTCGACCAGTGCGTCACGGGCCCCGCGCTCGCGACCGCGGACCGTCACCTGACCGTTGGTTTCGAGCAGTTTCGCGTATCGGGTCACCTTGGCGTCGTCCATCAGATTCCCGGGGAACTGGATCGTCTCGCCGCGGACGTCGAAGGGGACACCCGCCGCCTCGAGGTGTGCGGCGACGTGTGGCGCGTCGAAGTCAGGTAGCGACTCGAACCCGATCAGGAGGGTGCCCCGGTCGTCGCTCGCGAGGCCCGCCGCCGAACCGGCGGGATAGCGAGCGGTCGGTTTGACGGTCCCACCGTAGGTCGGCAGCAGGGCGTTAGTATCGGTGTGACCGCCGCGATAGGTGTCGACGACCGAATCGAACATCGACATCGCCTCGCGGACGGTGTCGACGCCGACGATCCGGTAGGGGTGCTCTTCGGGCAGTTCGGCCATCCCTTCGTAGGGGTCGACGAGCGGCCCGTCCCCGTCGTGCGTGTAGCCCAGCACGTCGATCAGCCCCGACGCTTGCCGGAGTGTGCTCTGCTTGTACGTGACCAGTCGTACGTCCGCGCCCTCGCGCGCGGCCGAAATCGCGCTCGACAGCCCCGCGAGGCCGCCGCCGATCACCAGCACGTCGGATTCAATAGCCATTCGTCTCACCCCCGTCGGCCGCGACGTCGGTGCCACCGGCGTCGTCGGCGCGCGTACTTCCGGTGTCGAACGCCGCGAAGTCGATCGGCTCGCCGTCCGCGGGATCGTTGTCGCGGTTCTGGGTCGTCGCGTGCAACGCGTAGTTCAACATCGCCTGGGAGAGCTGTTGGCCCCAGAGGGCGTGGCGCTGGCCCTTCCAGCGTTCCTGTAAGAGTTCGTCCCAGGCCTCGCGGGCGACGGCCTCGTCGAAGGTCTCGCCGTCGACGCTCGCGTCGTGAACTTCGCTCGCCAGCCGGTGGACGCACATCCCACCCTGGCAGTTGCCCATCGACGCGCGTGTTCGAATCCGGACGGCGTTGAGATCTGAACCCGACTGTTCGATGGCGTCCTGAACCTCCGCGCGCGTGACGCCTTCACACTCACAGATGACCGGGTTCGGCTCGTCGGTCCTGAGCACCTCGTCGGCGCGCGAGCCGAGCCGTTCGACGCTGCGCCGACCGATCGGCGAGCGCAGGCCGAACTCCTGCATGTAATCGCGCAGGACCGAGAAGTCCTCGCTGCCGGGCAGTGGTTCCTCGGCCGTCCGACACTCCCGCTCGATGCCGAACTGCTCGCAGACGTGGTCGCTGATCTTCTCGGCCATCAGTCGGTAGGTCGTGAACTTCCCGCCGACGATGCTCGTCATGCCGGGCAGGTCGTCCCGTTCCTCGTGATCCAGCAAGAAGAAGTCCCGCGTGATGTCAGTGGGGTCCTCGCTGGCGACGTCCGGGGGTTCATACAGCGGACGGACGCCCCAGAACGACCGAATCGTCCGCGCGTCCTCGAGCATCGGGACGAGCTCTGACAGTTCCTCGATCATCAGGTCGACCTCCCACTGCTCTTCGGGGTAGTCCTCGGGGTCTTCGACCTCTTCGTCGGTGGTCCCGAGAATTGCCGTCGTCTCGTGGGGAACGAGGATGTCGGCGTTGCCCTTCGGCTTGCAGCGGTTGAGGACCGTGTCGACCTGTCGGACGTTCATGATCGTCATCACGCCCTTCGAGGGGCGAACCTCGATGTCGACGTCGGCCATCTCGCCGATCCGACCCGCCCAGGCCCCGCTGGCGTTGACGACGTAGTCTGCCCGGATCTCCTCGGTTCCACCTTCGGTTCCGTGGACGCGGATTCCGGGACCGGACTTGTGCTCGACCTCGACGCCGACGACCTCGCCATCTTCGATCAACAGGTCTGTCACCGGTGAATGGGTCTCGATGCGCGCGCCGTGCTGTTCGGCACTGGCAGCGTTGGCGACGACCAACCGGAACGGATCGATCGCCCCGTCCGGGACGGCGATCGCCTTGTCGATGTCCTTTGCGAGGTGTGGCTCTCGTTTGCGCGCCTCCTCGCCGGAGATTACCTCGGCGGGGATACCACACTCTCGACAGCCTTCGAGTTTCTTCTGGAAGTATTCTTCCGTGTCTTCCGGGCGCTTGACGAACATGCCGCCGGTCATCTCGACGCAGTGACTGGCGATGTCCCGGAGGACGCGATTCTCCTGGATACACTCTTTCGCACTGGCCTGATCGGAGACCGCGTAGCGGCCACCGCTGTGTAGCAGGCCGTGCATCCGGCCGGTCGTCCCGTGGGTGAGGTTCCCCTGCTCGACGAGCGTCACGTCCAGATCACGCATCGCGAGGTCGCGCGCGATGCCGATACCGGTCGAACCCCCGCCGATCACGAGAACGTGTGGTGTGGAAGCCATCCGATAGGCCGTTATCCGTACCGAACGTACTTTATTGTTACCACTGTTACCGAATTACCGATAAAGAATTAGGTTACCCGAGACTATCGAATATTTGTGAAGTAATATTTCATCGAAATAGCGGCGATGTAGGGATTTCTCGTGATTTCACCGGCAAGTTTGCGGCAGTTTTATAATCATTCACTGTGAGTTTTACTACCAACACGGCACTATCCGTAAAGTGTGCCGTGGGCACGAGAACTATGACAGACACATACGTCGGTGCGATCGATCAGGGAACGACCGGCACCCGCTTTATGGTCTTCGACCATGACGGGACGGTCGTCGCGAACGCGTACGAAAAACACGAACAGATCTATCCGGAGCCGGGGTGGGTCGAGCACGACGCGATGGAGATCTGGGAGAACACCAAAGACGTCGTGATCAAGGCCCTCGGGAAGGCCGGTATCGAGGCGAGCCAGCTCGAGGCGATCGGGATCACCAACCAGCGTGAGACGACGATCGTCTGGGACGCCGAGACGGGCAAACCAGTCCACAACGCCATCGTCTGGCAGGACCGCCGGACGACCGACCGCGTCGAGGAACTGCAGGAAGAAGACAAAGTCGAGTGGATCCGCGAGAAGACCGGTCTGGAAGCCGACGCGTACTTCTCGGCGACCAAAGTCGAGTGGCTGCTCTCGGAGGGCGACCCGGTCAAGATGCAGCGCGCGCGACCGCAGGACCTGATGGAGCGAGCCCAGGACGGCGAGCTCATGATGGGCACGATCGACGCGTGGCTCATCTACAACCTGACCGGCAACAACATCACGGACGTGAGCAACGCGTCCCGGACCATGTTGTTCAACATCAACGACATGGAGTGGGACGAAGAGCTCCTCGAAGAGTTCGGCGTGCCCGAGAGCATGCTACCGGAGGTTCGCCCCTCCAGTGACGAGGACTACTACGGCCACACGGACCCCGGCGGCTTCCTCGAAGCAGAGATCCCGGTCTCGGGCGCACTCGGCGACCAGCAGGCTGCGCTGTTCGGCCAGACCTGTTTCGACGCCGGGGACGCGAAGAACACCTACGGGACGGGGTCGTTCTTCCTGATGAACACCGGCAACGAGGCCGTCTCCAGCGAACACGGTCTACTGACGACGGTCGGGTTCCAGCGCACGGGTGAACCCGTCCAGTACGCCCTGGAAGGGTCGATCTTCATTACCGGTGCTGCCATCGAGTGGCTCGAGGACGTCGAACTCATCGACGACCCGACCGAGACAGCCGAACTGGCACGCTCGGTCGACTCGACCGACGGCGTGTACATGGTGCCCGCGTTCACCGGCCTGGGAGCGCCCCACTGGGACGGCCGCGCACGCGGGACGATCGTCGGCATGACTCGTGGCACCCGCCGCGAGCACATCGTGCGAGCGACCCTGGAGTCGATCGCCTACCAGACCCGCGACGTCGCCGAGGCGATGCAGGCCGACTCCGGCGTCGAGATGACCAGCCTCAAAGTCGACGGGGGAGCCGTCAAGAACAACTTCCTCGTCCAGCTGCAAAGCGACATCATCCAGACGGAGATCGCGCGCCCGCAGGTCGACGAGACGACCGCGCTCGGTGCGGCCTACGCGGCCGGGCTCGCAGTCGGGTACTGGGAGACGCTGGACGAACTGCGAGACAACTGGCAAGTCGACCGCTCGTTCGAGCCCAAGATGGACTCGAACAAGGCGGACAAGCTACACAGCCGCTGGGACGACGCCGTCGAGCGATCGCTCGACTGGGCACGGGAGGAATAACGTATGGCTGTGGAGCTACTCGATCCGGCGCTCGCCGCAGCCGATCAGGCTGACGTCATCCTCGAGACCAGTCATACTTGGAGTGGCGAAGACGACATGGGCGTCGAGCGTGGCGTCGACGCTGTTGTCAATGCCCTCGTCGACAACCCCGAGATCTGGCTCGGTGCCGCGGCCGGTGGGGCGTTCGGTGCCGCGCTCGGTGCACTCCCGGCTTTCGTCTTCACCGGCTTCCTCGTCATCGCTGGCGTCGCCGGCGGTGGGATGGTCGACGTCGGGTTCGGCCCGGTGTTCGGTCCGCACATCTCCTTCGCCGGCGGTGCGGCAGCGGCCGCCTACGCCGCGAAGAACGGGATTATGGAATCCGGTATGGCATACCATAACGGGAAAGACATTACATTCGCGTTAGGCACGCGACCGGACGTACTCGCCGTCGGTGCGGCGTTCGGGCTGTTCGGCATCGCGCTCGAACAGACGCTCCGGCTTACGGCCGTGCCGACTGACCCCATCGCGTTCACCGTCGTCGCCAGCGCGTTTGCCCACCGGGCGGTCTTCGGCTACTCGATCCTCGGTGTCGTCAGCGACCAGGCGAGCGGCCGCTTCGACATGGGGCCGTTCGAGCGCGAAGAGATGGGCAACAACCACAACTTCGGTGACGGCGAGAAGGACAACTCCGATATGCTCGCCGTCGAGCCGTGGCTCGGCCACCAGTACAAGTGGGGCCACGTCGCCGCGATCGGTCTCGTCGCAGGGGCTGCAGCGGCCTACGCTGGTCTGCAGATCGCAGGAGCTTACGACGGCGCGGCCGCACCCGCCGTGTTCTTCGGGTTCGGTCTGAGTGCCGCGTCACTGCTGTTCCTGAACCTCGGCGTCGCGCAGATCCCGGTGACGCACCACATGACGTTGCCGGGCGCGACCGCGTACTTCGCGGTCACGCTAGATGTCGGCAACGG
>JBMCBU010000006.1:0-24306 GCA_048623335.1 Halapricum sp. | reverse complement strand
ACCTGTCGTGCGTCGTCCAGTGCTTCGACCAGCTTGTCGATTTCCTCGCGAGTGTCGTGAAACCACCTTTTCCCGTTCGGGTTCGCTCGCTCCGCTCTCGAACCACTCCCGGCAAAAGCTGGAGCAAAAAACCGCTTTCTGATGGCTTTGCGACCGAGACAACGAGATTTCCGGCCTACAGGTCCCGTCCGAACACCTGTCGTGCGTCGTCCAGTGCTTCGACCAGCTTGTCGATTTCCTCGCGAGTGTTGTAAACATAGAACGAAGCACGCGCGGTCGCAGCGACGCCCAGTTTGTCGTGCAGTGGCTGAGTACAGTGATCGCCCGCCCGGATCGCCACGGCTGAGTCGTTGAGGATGCTCGAGAGGTCGTGGGCGTGGACGGATTCGAGATTGAACGAGACTAGTCCACCGCGCTCTTCGCCGGCGGGCGGGCCGAACACCTCGATGTCATCGAACTCGGCGAAGCGTTCGAAGGCGTACTGGGCCAGGTCGTTCTCGTGGCGGGCGATCCGATCCATCCCGATGTCGTCGAGGTAATCACAGGCCGCCGCCAGCGCGATCCCCTGGGCGATCGGTGGCGTACCGGCCTCGAACTTCCAGGGGAGGGCGTTCCAGCGCGACCTCTCGAAGGTGACCTTCTCGATCATGTCGCCGCCGTAGAGGAACGGCTCCAGCTCTTCCAGGAGTTGGCGCTTCCCGTAGAGGACGCCGATCCCGGTCGGGCCCACCATCTTGTGGCCCGAAAAGGCGTAGAAGTCGGCGTCGATCGCTCCGACGTCGACCGGGCGGTTCGGCACGGCCTGTGCGCCGTCGATGAAGGCCAGCGCGTCGTGGTCGTGGGCCAGATCCGCGAGTTCAGCGACGGGGTTGATCGTCCCCAGCGTGTTCGAGACGTGGACCGCAGAGACCATCGCGACGTCGTCGTCGATCAACTCGCGGGCGTGGGCCATGTCGAGGTGGCCGTCGTCGTCGATCCGGACGTACCTGACATCGGCACCGGTCCGGTCGGCGATCTGCTGCCAGGTGACCAGCGACGCGTGGTGTTCCATCTCCGTCAGCACGACCGCGTCACCCGGCCCGAGTTCCCGAAGTCCCCACGCGTAGGCGACGAGGTTCTCGCTTTCGGTGGTGTTCTTCGTGAAGACGATCTCCTCACGCCCCGCTGCGCCGATGAACTCGGCCACACGGTCGTGAGCCTCCTCGTAGGCGATCGAGGCCTCCTGGCTGAGTTGGTGGAGCCCGCGGTGGACGTTGGCGTTGTACTCCAGGTAGTAATCGCGGATGGTGTCGATGACTTGCGTGGGCGTCTGGGTCGTCGCCGCGTTGTCCAGATACACCAGTTGCGTCCCGTCGAACTCCCGCTCGAGGACCGGGAAGTCCTCCCGGATCGCCTCGACATCGAGTTCCTCGGAGCCTCGTACAGTCATTACCTCAATATCAGGGATGGAGACACCTGGTTCCTTCGGTCGGCCTAGACCAGATCGGCGTCGAGTGCCGGCCGAGTTCGTCAGACCAGCACGTCGACTTCGTAGCCATTTGCTTCCAGGGCCGCAAGCAGGTCCTCGACGTGGTCGTGACCTTTCGTCTCCAGGTCGAGTTCGACCTCGGCGTCGTTCAGCGCGATATCTCTGGCGGCGCGGTCGTGCTCGATCGCGTAGATGTTCGCGTCCTGCTCTGAGATCACCTCGACGAGTCGATCGAGCGCGCCGGGTCGGTCTTTCAGGACGGTCCGCAACCGGAGGTACCGGCCAGTCTCGATCAGTCCGCGCATGATCACCGTCGTCAGAACGTTCAGATCGATGTTGCCGCCACAGAGCGCCGGGACGATGACCTCGTCGTCATCGTAGTGGAACGTCTCTTCGAGGACTGCCGCCAGTGAGACCGCGCCGGCACCCTCGACGAGCGTCTTCGAGCGTTCGAGCAGTTTGTTTATCGCGACCGCGATCTCCGAATCCGAGACGGTCACGACTTCGTCGACGCGCTCGCGGATGACCTCGAAGGTCCGTTCGCCGACTTTCCGGGTGGCGATCCCGTCGGCGATCGTCTCGACGGCGTCGCGCTCGACGATCTCACCGGCCTTGAGCGACGCGGGGACGCTGGTTGCCCCTTCGGCCTGCACGCCGATCACGCGGATGTCCTCGTCGCGTCCTTTGAGCGCGGTCGCGATCCCCGAGATGAGCCCGCCGCCGCCGATCGGCACGACGACCGTCTCGACCTCGGGGAGATCCTCGTAAATCTCCAGTCCGATCGTCCCCTGACCGGCCATCACCATCTCGTCGTCGAAGGCGTGGACGTAGGTCAGCCCTCGTTCGCGTTCGATTTCGTGGGCGCGCTCGGCGGCCTGGTCGTAGTCTTCGCCGTCGAGGACGACGTCCGCGCCATAACTCCGCGTGGCATCGATCTTCGAGATCGGGGCGTGCTCGGGCATGACGATCGTCGAATCGACGCCCATCCGCGTGGCCGCGAGCGCGACGCCCTGTGCATGATTGCCTGCGCTCGCAGTGACGACGCCCGCGTCTTTCTCGGCGTCGGTCAGCGTCGCGATCCGGTTTGTCGCCCCGCGGATCTTGAACGCACCGGTCCGCTGGAACGTCTCCAGTTTCAGGTGGACGGCCGCACCGGTCATCGACGAGAACGTATGGGAGTACTCCAGGGGCGTGTGCCGGGCGGTCTCTCTTACCCGCTCGCGTGCGGCGAGTACGTCGGCAAACGACAGCATACCCGAGGGTTGCGCCGCTGGCCAGTTAGCTGTAGGGGAGGAGGGTGGAACGTGTGACTGCAATCTCCGGTTCGTCGGAGTCGAATGTAAACCTCGGGGATGCGGACCGAAAGTGAAACTGCACGACGAGAGGCGGATCCTGGTGCCAGTCAGACGGACGACAGACGCTCGGGTCGGACGATACCTGGAGCGCGTGTGTCTCTCGGGGCCCGTGGTAACGGGACTCTCGGAACCCTTACATATCCCCCTCCCTTCTGAAGAGATGCAATGGCAAACGGTACGGTTGATTTCTTCAACGACACAGGCGGTTACGGCTTTATCGAGACTGAGGACGCGGACGAGGACGTTTTCTTCCACATGGAAGACGTTGGCGGCCCGGACCTCGAGGAAGGACAGGAGATCGAATTCGACATCGAACAGGCCCCCAAGGGTCCGCGCGCGACTAACGTCGTCCGACAGTAGATTTCGCACTATCGCTTCATCGCGATTTCGTTTTATCGAGGCCACGGTCCACAGCAGTAGCATCGTGGCCTCGACGACACAGTTTCCGCAGAGCGACTGCTTTTGACGGATCGACCCGAAACGCGGGTATGGTACAGCGAAACGCCGAGGAGATCCTGCCGGGCGAGCACATGACCGCACAGGTCCTCACGGGCGAGATCACCCAACTCCACCGCGGGCACGCATATGCCAATGAGGGAGACACCTTCGAGATCGACGACACGACCTTCGAAGTGACTGACGTCACCGAGCGGACGCTGGGCGATCTGACAGACGAGGACGCACAGAGAGAGGGATCGCCCGATCTCGAACACTACAGGCAACGGCTCCAGCACGCCCACGACGACTTCGAGTGGGACGACGACAGCGAAGTCGTCCGCCACCGGTTCGAACCCGTTGAGTGACTGCACCTCGATGAAAACGACCGGGCCGTCACTGCGCGGGAGCGATTCCCTGGGCCTCGGCGAGCAGCGTTTCGATGTCGGCGTCGGTCGGCTCGTTGTTGAGCAGGACGTCGACCGGCAACGTCGGTGCCCCGTCGACGAGGTTCTCGAGGATGACCAGCCGCTCGCGGGCTCGTGACATCCCGACGTAGAAGACGCGGCGCTCGTTGTCGGTCAGCGTCGGGACCGGCGACGTGTGCTTGGTGAACTCCTCGACGCCCGGGACGTCGATCCCCTCCTGTTCGACAGTGGCGGCCATCTGCTCGACGACCTTCTCGGTGAGGTCGGTCGCGACGAAAACGTGATCGGCCTCGCGCCCCTTCGCGGAGTGGATCGTGCCGAGTCGCAGTCGGTTGGGATCCATCCCCTCGTAGTCGCCGCCGAAGTACGCGTCGATACTGCGTTCCTGGAAACCCGTCACCTTCCGGAGCATGTCGGCCGCCGCGACCGGATCGGGGACGAACGGCGCGTGCTCTCTGATCAAGTCGGGTTCGACGTAGATCTCCTGGAGGTCGTCGGTATCCTCGCTCTCGGTAATCTCGTCGATCGCGTCGAACAGGTCGTCGCGTTCGCCGGTACCAAAAGCCGAGTCGACCAGCATATCCGCCAGTCGGCGAGCCTGCAGTGCCGTCAGTTGCTCGTCGGCAGCGAGGTTCTCGATCCCCCGGACGTACTGGGTGAGCCGGTCGGTCCACATCCGCTGGTCGGTCAGACACTTGAACGGAATCCCCGAGTCGATGAACTCGTCGATGAACTGGAACATCTGATAGCGTGCTCGGAACAGCACCATCACTGTCCCCTCCTCGTCTTCCTCGATGGTCGCCGTGACGTTGCGCGCTAGATCCAGCATCGAAGGGCTGGAGACGGCCTCGACGGCCCCGCCTTCCTTACGGGGGTTGAGGTCTTTCTCCTGGCGCTTGTCGATGTGGCTGACCTGCCTGTTGACCACGTTGAGGATCCGCGAGGGCAACCGATAGGAGTTGGGCAGGATCTCGTCGTCGGTGACGTGCTCGTCGAGCAGAAGGTCCGGATCCGCCCCTTGCCAGGCGTAGACGACCTGGTCGTCGTCACCCGCGATCAGGATCTTCTTCATGTGGGGCTTCCACTCCTCGTAGACGTCGTATTGCAGGGTCGTGATGTCCTGGAACTCGTCGATGATCAGGTACTCGACGCTGGGCAACAGCGAACGCTGTTTCACTCGTTCGAGCATATCTGCGAACCCGACGAGTCCTTGCTCGCCCTTGTAGGCCCGCCAAGCACGGATCGCCTCTGGCACGTCGATCCGGTCGTCGTCACTCGGCCAGGTCGGCGTGTACTTGTTGCCCGTCTGGGCGTTGTCGTCGATCTCCGGTGGGAGTCGGACCGTCTCCTTGTTCCACTTGAAGGGGACGTCGTACCAGTCGGCGACGTCCCGTCGGGTTCGCTGGAGCCACTGGCTCGTCGCGATGATCTTGTTGCCGATCGTCGTCGACCGGGCCGACCGACGTCGTGACCCCTCGTACTCGTCCTCGAACTCCAGGCCGTAGTCCTCACAGAACTCTTTCTTGTCGCTCTCGCCGACGACGTCGCCACGAGAGAGGTTCAACAGTTCGTAGGCCTTCGCGTGCATCGTGCTCACGTTGCCTTTCAGCGCACGCGGCGAGACGTCGAGCCGTTCGGCGAGTCGCTCCCGAATCTCCGCTGCGGCCGCACGGGTGTAGGAGACCACCAACACGTCGCGAACGTCGATATCATCCTCCTCCAGCAGCTCCTCGACACGATCGAGCAGTGCGGTAGTCTTCCCGCTCCCCGGCCCGCCGAACAGGCGGACGATCTGGGGATTCGCGTCAGTCATCGACGTTACAAACGGGCTTGTCCCTCATAAGCAACGTGACTTCGGTCAGGAGTGACGCGGCGACCGTGCCTCCCGTATCTCGGCCCCATCGCGAAGTTTGTCCTCACACTCCGGACAGACGCGCGGATTGTCCACCCCGCGTGGCGTGAACACTCGTGCGTACGCTTTGCTGACGAACGAACCACAGTTTTGACATTCTGGCATATTTCCACACCCCGTTGAATCCAGAATCGATAAGATGTAATATAGTAATTTCGATGTCTTCGAATTGTCTATCTATATAACGATACATATAGCATCGCGAATCCGACGATGAACGGGATCGTCTCCGAAGCCTGGAAGAAGATCTGCACGAGTTCGACGGTCTCGGTGGCCCAACCGATTTGCGTGACGACGTTGCTGACGGCGATACCCATGCTGATGAACGCGAATCCGATGAACGCGTACTGAAGCCGTTCGGTCCGCTGGGCGCGATACGCCTGGAAACTGATGACGGTCAACCCCAGCGAGAGACCGAAAAGCGCCAGCCGGAGGAGAATCAACACGCCCCGCGCGATCCACACGGTGAGGTCCGGCATACACGCACCTGGGTGAGAGACCTACTAAGCTATTTTCATCGCTCCTACTCTGCACCGAGTTCGTCCCAGAGCTGGCTGAACCGGTCCGGGAGGTTCTCCGTCCGGTAGATCCGGACTTGATACTCGTCGTCCTCCAGCGAGATCACGGTACTCTCGAAGTTCGACTCGAAGACCTTGTAGTGGTTTCCGTCCTCGGCGACCAGCGTCCGGCCGGTGACCAGGTCGTGTTCTTCGAGCATCTCGATGCGGCGGTAGACCGTCGGCAGCGAGAGGTCACATTCCTCGCCCAGTTCCTTCGCGGATTTCGGCTCGCGGCTGATCGCCGCGAGGACGCGCCGGGCGTGCTGGTCTCCGATCGTATCCAGGATCTCCTCGATGCTCCGGTCGTCGTCTGACACTATCTGCTAGCTTTCGCGGCCAGCCAATAAAGCCTTGTTTGTCGTCGGTCGTCTCTCGGGTCGACTCGAACGGTCGTCTCTCAGTGCCCTCCAGTGTCGGCGGGACGAACCCCCGAGGGATCGACACCACGCCCGGAAGTATTAGTCACGACAGAACGTAGAACGGGTATGTCAGATGCGATTCTGGTCTACGACGACGCCTGCGGGTTCTGTACCTGGGCCGCGGAATTCGTCGACGAGCGTTCGGCCGTCGAACTGGTCGGGTTCTCCGAACTGGACGAGCAGATGCGGGATCGGCTGCCCGCCGACTACGAGCACTGTGCGCACCTGATCGTCGACGACGTCGTCTACTCCTGTGGCGCGGCGATGGAACGAGCGTTCGTCCAGACAGATCTCGGCGAGGATCTCGCTCCAGTCGTCCGGTTTCTCGATCAGTTCGAGGACTACACACGGGTCCGCGAACGGATCTACCGGGAGATCGCCGACCGCCGGGACACGCTGGGAGCGATCGTCTCGCGCGAGCCACCGGCGCGCCTCGACGCATAGCGAGTCGTCGGCACGCCCCGAATCTCATAGCCTGCAAGCGCTGGTCGGGCGGGACTACTGTTCGGCGACGGCCTCGTAGCCCTCGATGTCCAGCGAGCCGCCGATGGTTCGGTTCGGGTAGGGGATGTTGACGTTCTCCTCGTCGAAGCGCTCTTTGACAGCCTTGACGTACTCGGCTTTCGTCTTGACGAAGTCACCGCGAGCCGGTTCGGCAATCCAGACGCGAGCCTTGAGTCCGACCGAGGAGTCGCCCAGTTCCGTCAGTCGAACCGACGGTGCGGGATCCTCGAGGATCTCGTCGTGTTTCTCGGCCTCTTCGATGATGATCTCGGTCGCCTTGTCGATGTCGTCGCCGTACCCGATCCCGAACAGGAACTGCAACCGAAGCTTGTCCTTCGCGACGGGGTTTTTGATGACGCCGTCGGTCAGGTTCGAGTTCGGCACCGTCAGCAGTTCGTTGTCGAACGTTCGCACGCGGGTCACGCGAAGGCTGATGTCCTCGACGATGCCGGCGTTGCCGTCCCACTCGATCCAGTCGCCGATTCGGAACGGTTTGTCGGTGTAGATGAACACCCCGGCGACGAAGTTCGCGATAACGTCCTGCATGGCGAACCCGATCGCCAGCGTCGCGGCGGCGGCGATCGTCGCCAGCGACGTCAGGAAGTTGCCGTAGCCCGCCGTCCCGAACGCGACGGCGATAGCCCCAACGAGAACGACGACCGCGACCACCTTCCGGATCGGCGTCCGGGCGTGCTCGTCGAGCCCGCGCTTGCGGAGGATCCGGCTCACCATCGGCAGGACGATGGCCTTCCCGCCCCAGTAGAGGGCGGCGAACACGACGACGAACGTCAAAAGCGACCCGAGCGGCCTGGCGATCGACGCCTCCAGGCCGGCCTCGACCAGGAAGTCCGCGACGACCTGCAGCGGAATCATCGCTCGAATACGGCCGTGTGGCCCCGGGTCTGGACGACCTCGGCGTTCGTGCGTTCGGCGAGTTCGTCGGCCAGTTGCTCGCTGGTCGTCCCGCCGCGGGCCGATCGCAGGAATACGACCTTCACGAGATCACTCGATTCGAGCTGCGACGCGAGTTCGTCGACGACTGCATCGACGCCGCCTTTCCCGACCCGGAGTGTCGCGTCCAAGTCGTGAATACGGCGCTGCTTGTCTGTATCCGTCATACCACGCCCGTAATGACGGGGGCTGCTTTAAGTTTCGGGCAAGGGATCACCCGTATCGATACCGCGCCTGCGCGCCACAGTCACAGGTGACGACGACGTGCCCCTCTCGCGTCCGAACGCGGGCGTTACGACCCGGCAAGAGGTAGGCGTCACAGGCGTCGCAGGTGAACCGATCGAAGTCCGCGGGCAGCGAGAGCCGATTTCGCTCGGCGATTCGGCGGGCACGCCGGACGTACTCGCGAGCGCGGTCCTGTCGACTCTCGCGAGCGGCCTGCTCGGCTTGCGCTTGGAGAATCTCGATTCGCTCGCGAGCGATCCGCTGGTCGCTGGCCATCCACCCGACGATAGGACGACCCGCCGGTTAGGTGTGTCGCTATCTCATAGGGATTCGCGTAGAAACCCATCGATTCCTCTCGGGAAAGCGATATGCATCACCCGATCGGAGGTGGTATTTGTCCGATCGGCCACGCGAATCACTATCAGGCCGAGTCGAAAACGTTTATTGATGGCCCCGAGGTGGGTCAGCGTGTGCGCGTCCTGAACTACCTGGAGCTGAACGATCGGCTCTATCGCAGCGGAATCAGCACCTCCGTCGAGCACCAGCGGAAGGCGCTGCGGCGAGCCGACGCCGACGTCACGTACCTCACGACCCCCTGGTACGGTGGCGACCTGGTGCTGGCGGGCCTCAACCGCCTCATCGACGGCCAGGGGATGACAGCGTTCGACGTCGCTCACTGCAACATGATCGGCCCGGGGAGCGCGTTCGTCGCCCGCCAGGCCAAAACGAAGGACATCCCCCTGGTGTTGCACGCCCACGTGACCAGCGAGGACTTCGCCGAGAGTTTCCGTGGGTCGACGTCTCTGGCGACGCCGCTCCGTCGGTATCTTCGGTGGTTCTACTCGCAGGCCGACCTGGTGCTGTGTCCCAGCGAGTACACCCGCCGGACCCTCCAGTCGTACCCGATCGACGCGCCGATCCGCCCGATCACCAACGGGATCGATCTCGATTCGATGGCCGGCCACGAGCAGTTCCGCGAGGAGTACCGGCAACGGTACGATCTGGAGGGGATGGTCGTGTTCGCTGTCGGCAGCGTCTTCGAGCGCAAGGGGGTGTCGACCTTCTGTGAGGTCGCACAGAACACCGAGTACGACTTCGCCTGGTTCGGCGAGTACGACGGGAGCCTGCTCGCCTCTCGGACGGTCCGCAAGTGGACGAAAAACCCCCCGGAGAACGTCACCTTCACCGGCTGGATCGAGGACAAGCGCGGTGCCTTCGCCGCCGGTGACGTCTTGCTGTTCCCCTCGAAAGTCGAGAACCAGGGCCTGGTCGTCCTGGAGGCGATGGCCGCCGGCAAGGCGGTCGTCCTCCGTGACATTCCTGTCTTCCGCGAGTACTACGAGCACGGCCACGACTGCCTGCTGTGCTCGACCCGCGAGGAGTTCGAAGACGCGCTCAGGCGGCTCGAGGAGAACCCCGACCTGCGCGAGCGTCTGGGGGACAACGCCAAAGAGACGGCCAGAGCGCACAGCCTAGACCGCGTCGCCGAGAAACTGGTCGAGGCCTACCGGGAAGTCACAACACATTAACCCCCGGTGGTTCAATCGACAGACGAATGGGCACACCGACCGTCGCCGCGTTCACTGACACGTATCTCCCGACGGTAAACGGCGTTACCTACACCGTCAAGTCCTGGCGTGAGGCCTGGGAGTCGCGCGGGGGAACGATGGATCTGGTGTACCCGGAAGCCGACGAGTACGAACCCGGACAGGGTGAGTATCCCGTCCGAAGCGTCCGGTTTCCGTTCTACGAAGGGTATCGACTGGGTGCCCCACAGGTGCCCGATGCGGTGACTGACGCCGACCTCGTCCACACGCACACCCCGTTTGGCGTCGGGCTGAGCGGACTCCGACTCGCCCGCTCGAAGGACTTGCCGCTGGTCGCATCCTATCACACCCCGACGAGCGAGTACGCCGAGTACATCGCCTTCAACGGTACGGTCGAACGGACGGTCCGACGCTGTGCCCGTTCGTACGAGCGCTGGTTCTTCGGCCACGCCGACCTCGTCATCGCACCGAGCGAGCGGACGCGAAATCACATCCGCGAGGAGGTCGGTATCGACACCGAGGTCGCCGTGGTCGCCAACGGTGTCGACATCGGCCGGTTCAGGCCGGTCGACACCGACGACTTTCGCGACCGTTACGATATCGGCGACGGGCCGATCGTCGGCTACACCGGCCGCCACGGCTACGAGAAGTGTCTCCCCGATATCCTCGCCGCGACCGAGGGCATGGACGTGACAGTACTGTTCGGCGGCGACGGACCGGCTCGCGATGATCTCCAAGCCCGCGCCGAACGACTCGATCTCGACGTGCGGTTTCTGGGCTTTCTCGACCGCGAGGAGTTGCCGGCCTTCTACGCGACGCTCGACGTTTTCGCGTTCCCCAGCCCGGTCGAGACCCAGGGACTGGTCGCGCTGGAGGCCAACGCCTGTGGGACGCCCGTCGTCGGCGTCGACACCGGCGCGCTTTCGGATACGATCGTCGACGGCGAGACCGGCTACCGATACCCACAGGGCGACGTCGACGCGTTCCGGGACCTGCTCGAACGTGCACTCGACGACCGCGACCGGCTTGGCGAGACGTGTCTCGACCGACGTGAACAACTCAGCGTCGAGCATTCGGTCGACCGGCTCGAAGACCTCTACGCGGCGGTTCGGTCCGATACCGACGCGGCGATCGCGTGAGTGCACTGCGAGGTCGTCTCCGTCGCTGGCGCGCGCTCACCGGAACTCATCGAGGCTCGCCTGCCCCTCGCCGTTGCCGTCGTCGCTGGTTTCGCCTTCGCGATCCCGACGGCGGTTCGAGAACGATCCTCGTCGGCGAACCACTGGATCCGAAAGCGCCTCCTCGGCTCGATCGGCCAGCGCAGCGTATCGCTCGCGAGCTTCGCCAGCCCGACGCTGGTAGTCGACGATTGGATACGGGTAGTCCACCCCGATCTGGACGCCGACCGCCCGCTGGGTCGCCACGTCCATTTTCGCCGGTTCGGCCAGGTACGCGTCGGGGACCGACTGCAACGCCGGTACGTATCGGCGGACGAACGTCCCGTCGGGATCGTATTCCCGGAGTTGCTTCGTGGGATCGTACACCCGGACTGGATGGACGCCGGTCAGGTTGGCCTGCGATTGCCACTGGGTGTAGTTGATCGCCGGATCGGCGTCGAGCAGGTGGTCGTACATAAAATCCGCGCCGCGTTTCCAGTGTTCTCGGAGGACGTAGACGAAAAACGAGGCCACCATCGCGCGGGCCCGGAAGTTGAGATAGCCGGTCTCGACCAGGGCTCGCATCGCCGCATCGACCATCGGAAACCCCGTCTCGCCGTGTTTCCAGGCCGCGACGTGGTCGGGATTGTGTTCGTCCCGGAACAGTCCGTGCATGACGGGGTTGACTGCCCGCTCGGTCCACCCCGGCCAGTCGGCTAGCTTCTGAGTATAGTGACGGTTCCAGAACAGCCGCGAGGTGAACATCGATTTTCCACGGGAGTCCGGCGCGTCCTGAACGCGCTGGTAGACCTCCCGGAGCGAGAGCGCTCCGATCGCGAGATACGGCGAGAGTCGTGACGAACGCTCCTCGGCGGTCCCGGGTGGTGAGACCATGGCCGGGTACTCGGGAAGGCGATCGACGAACTGCGACAGTCGCTCGTGGCCGGCCGTCGTTCCGCCCTCGAGCACGTTCGACTTCGACGGTGACACGTCGTACCGGTTTTCGATCCCGTCGATCGTCACCGTGCTCTCGAGGGGGTTGTCCGACAGCGAGTCGGGTCGCGGGTGTGGATCGGACTCGAAGTACGCTTCACACTGCTCGCGCCAGTTCCCGCGGGTGTCGACCGCGACCGTGCCGTCCGGGTGGCGCTCGTCCGGGCGGACGATTCCGTCGTCCTCGAAGACGGTGACGGCCTCGTATCCGAGTATCTCATCGTCCCGTCTCCGGCCGTATCGTGCCGTCACTCCGCGGTTGCAGTACATCTCATAGCCTCGCTCAAGCAAGGACGGGATCACCTCGCGGGGATCGCCGTGGAGTAGTGCCAGGTCGCCGCCCCGGTCGCGGTACTGCCGACGGAGGTCTCGGAGCGACTCGTGGACGAACCGGAGCCGGGCGTCACAGGCCAGGCTGTCGCTCCCGTAGAAGTGTGGGTCGAAGACGAACACTGGAGTGGGGGCACCGTCCTCGGCCGCGGCCGCGAGCGCGGGGTTGTCGACGCTGCGAAGGTCCGCCCGATGCCAGACGACGATGTCGCTCACTCGCCGACGTTGGGGCTGGATCGACAAATGCGACGGGGTGGCTCCGCCAGCGAGAAGTGACACGGTGGCGTCACCGTTCGATCTCGGCCTGTCGCTCGCGAAGCGCGGCGATCCGGGCGGCTGGATCGGGATGTGAGCCGGGCAGGACCCGGTCACAGAGCGCGTCCCAGCGTCGCTGGAGTCGTCCGAGAGCGTCGTCGGGGATCTCGTCGCCGGCGTCGCCAATCGCGTAGGGGAGCACGCACAGTTCGCGGACGCCCGTCTCGGCTACTCGGAGGTCAGTCGCGGGTCGTGGGTCCACGGTGAGTGTTTCGAGCGCGCCGGCGAGCGCCGCGGGCGAGCCGCTGATCGCCACCCCGCCGGCGTCGGCGGCGTACTCGCGGATCCGCGAGAGCAACCGGTAGGTCGCCGTGCTGGCGAGATACAGGACGGCGATCAGCGGGAGCGCCACGGCCGAGAAGACCACGAGTGGGATCTCCACCTGTGGCGCACCGAAGGTGTCCTCGCTGTCGAGGTCGAACAGCCAGTTGAGGATCCACGAGCGGCGAAGCGCCCGGATTAGCCAACTGATGAACCGCTCGGTCACCGCCGGCAGGAACGCCGCGGCGGTCATCACGAACGCGTCGCCGTTCTCGAGATGGGCGAGTTCGTGGCCGAGCACCGCGTCGAGCTGATCGGCGTCGAGCGCGTCGAGCAGTCCGGTGGTCACGAACAGCACCTGCTCGCCGGGACGGCTCGCGACGTAGCTGTTGGGCGTCTCGGTGTGGACGATCCGGATCGCCGGCGGCGCGAGACTGGCGGTCTGGGCGAGGCGAGTCACCCGTTCGCCGACGGGGTGGTCCGCCGGCGGTTCGGTCACGGCCAACCCGCTGTTGTCTTCCGGATCGTCGCCGCTGCGGTCGGCCAGCACGACGTTTTTCAAGGACTTGTCCGGGCCGATGTCACCTTCGGTGATCTCCCGGAGCGTGAGCCGGTAGCCGAACACCGACTGGGCGAGCAGCGTCAGCGGCGTCCCGACCGCCAACACCACCCACAGCGGGACGAGGTCGAAGCTCATCGACCAGAAGAGATGGTCGACCCGGAAGTTGAACAGCGGCGCCACCCCGGCCGCGACGTGCGCGAGGACGTACACGGCCGCGACGAAGACCACGTCGAACGCCAGCAGGACGGCCGCGAGCGCGACGATCCGCAGACGATCACGCAGTCCGGAGGGGTGACTGAATGACATCGAGTTGTCTTTTTTCCGCCGGAAATAAAAGCGTATCGGACGGTCAGGTCGGCAGGAGGTCGACGGCGACATCGATCGTCTCGAGGACCACCCAGGCGACGAACAGGACGTACGCGGCCAGCAGGCCGTAGGCTTCGAGCACCGAGAGTGACATGTCCGTCCGAAGCGCGGTGAAAAGCAGGATCGTCGCCAGCGTGAGCACGCCGAACATGGGGATCGCCATCGAGAAGTTGATCGGTGCACTGCCGACCAGCAGCACTCCGACCGGGATCGCGACCAGCAGATCGAACGTGTTCGACCCGAGGACGTTCGCGACGGCGGCGATCCCGCGCTGTTCGCGTGCGGCCCGGACGCTCACCATCGCGTCGGGCAAGCTCGTCGCAACTGCGGCGACCGTCACACCCATGATGAACTCGGGGATCCCGAAGGCCGTCCCGATGACGTCCACCGAGTGGACGAGTCGTTCGACGGCGATCAGGATGACCACCAGCGAAGCGAGCAGAAAGCCCCACTGACGGCCGAGTTCGATGTCGCGTCCGCTGTCGCCGCTGTCGTAGTCGGCCGTATCCTGGTACTGGATGAAGATGTACAGCCCGTACATGCAAAGCGGGATCAGCGCCAGCGGTCGGGTGATGTCTCCCGCGAGATACGGGGTCCCGTCGACGGGATAGTAGATCACTCCCAGCGAGAACGTGATCACCAGTATCGACACCGAAAGCATGTAGAACAGCGCTTCCTTGTACACAAGCGCCTGGTTCGCCTCGACGTCTTCGGCGATCGTGATCCCGGCGAGCGCGGGGATGACGAGGATGTTGAACACCGCCGACCCCACGATCGCGCCGACACCCAGCTCCAGCGAGTTGACGGTGATCGCCGCGATCACGACCGTCGCGAGCTCGGGAAAGCTGGAGCCGATCGCGGTGACGATCGACCCCTGGACGACTTCTGGCAGGCCGTAATAACTCGCGAGCCGTTCGCTGGCGTCTTCGAGCCAACCGCTGCCGATCCAGATCGCTCCGGTCGTCAGGAGGACGATTGCGACGTCGACCGCGAGTGCCGCCATCGGATCGGTAGTCGGGCGGTGACTGTAACTATCTGGCGATCCGACAGACGATCACCGACCTACAACAGCGTCCGTGGTCCGTTTCTGACCGTGATGACCGGGACTGGGACCGATCGGACGGTCTTTTCGGCGACGCTGCCAAGCAGAATCCGCTCGACGCCCTGGCGTCCGGTCGTCCCCATCACGACGGCGTCGATGTCCTCCTGGTCGACGACCTCGTGGATCTGCTCGGCGGGCGATCCCGATTCGACGTGCGTGGTGACGGAACCGAACCCGTGCTCTTCGGCGGCCTGCTCGACGGTTTCGACCACCTCTGAAGCGTGTGACTGTCCTGCGTTGGCGAGTCGTTCCGACCGCACGTCGGGACTGAACGCGCCGGTGTCGACGACCGACAGCGCGTGGAGCTCGGCACCCATCGCCGACGCCAACTCTATCGCGTGTTCCGTCGCGCTCGCGGCCGCCTTGCTGCCGTCCGTCGGAACGAGGATCCGGTCGAATGGGACGACGAACTCCTCGTCAGCGGCCATCCGCGCGGTCAGCACGGGTGTCTCCGAGAGCCGGACGACCTTCTCGGTGACGCTGCCGAGCAGAAACCGTGAGAGTCCCTGGCGGCCCCGTGTCGGCATGACGATCACGTCGAAGTCGTGCTCCTCGCCGTACGCGACGATCGTCTCTGCGGGCGTCCCCTGCACGACGTCTGTCGTGTACCGGACGTCAAGCGACTCGAGGGCGTCACCCGCCTCAGAGAGGATCTCTTCGCCTTTTTCGACGAGTCCGTCGAGGACGTCATTCTCGACGCGTGTGACACTCACCTCGTTCGTGTTGGCGACGTTCAACAGCCGGATCGAGCCGTCCGCCCAGTGGGCGAGTTCGCCCGCGTGATGGAGTACTTCCGCCGCCCCGTCGCTCCCGTCGAACGGAAAGAGGATCTTTTCGTACATGATTGATCGGGCGCGTCCCACCTAGAGTCTTTCTCGCGAGCCGATGTCAAACCCTATGGTGGTTCTCGCGAGCCGATGTCAAACCCTATGGTCGCTCGGGCGGAAACGCCGCCAATGACCAGCGTCAAAGACTTCCGGGTCGACGAGGAGCCAACCGACGAGGCGTTCGGCCGCGGCGCGTTCGTGTTTACCGACGATTACTCGGTGTTCGACTGGGGGAAGATGCCCGACGAGATCCCACAGAAGGGTGCGTCGCTGTGTACGATGGGCGCGTACAACTTCGAGGTGCTCGAACAGAATCACGTCCCGACCCACTACGAGGGGGTCGTCGTTCCAGGCGACGCGGTCGGTGCTGACGCCCGGTGGGTCGTCGTTGATCTGCCCGACGCACTCGCGGCCGGCGTCGCCCCGCGCGAGATGGTGATTTCGCTGACACAGGTTCCGGAGCTGCCTCACGACGGAACCGACTACGACTACGACGCCTACCACGACGCCGCGGGCGAGAACTACCTGATTCCGCTGGAAATCGTCTTTCGCAACACCGTCCCTGTCGGCTCGTCGCTGCGAAAGCGTTCCGAACCGGCCGATCACGGGCTCGACTACGAGGAGTGGCCCGACCAACCGGTCGACCTTCCCGAGCCAGTCGTCGAGTTCTCGAGCAAGTACGAGGAGCAAGACCGGTATCTCGACCGCGCAGAGGCCGACCGGATCGCCGGCACGGCCGACATCGAGCGCCTGGAAGAACTCGCGCTGTCGGTCGATCACATCCTCACCACGCAGGCCGAGCGCTCGGGGTTCGTCCACGAGGACGGTAAGATCGAATGCCTCTACTATCAGGGGGAGATCCACGTCGCCGACGTCGTCGGCACCTTCGACGAGAACCGCTTTGCCTACGACGGCCAGGAGGTCAGCAAGGAAGTCCTGCGTCAGTACCACAAGCGCACCCAGCCCGCGTGGGTCGAGGCCGTCTCCGCGGCGAAAGCCGAGGCCGACGAGCGCGGGGTTGCCGACTGGAAGTCGCTGTGTGACCGTACACCCGACCCGCTCGATCCAGCCGTCGTCGAGACCGCACGGGACCTCTACTGTGCCGGTACGAACGCCTACGTCGGCAGCGATATCTTCGACGCTCCCGAAATCGACGCGGCTGTCCAGGCCGCACGAGAACTGTAGCGGGCCTTCGTGACAGACTGCTGCACGTCGGCGCTTCCGCCGGCGTCACTCCGGAGCGATCGACGCGGCCTCGGCCCCGTCTCCGGGTTCGGAGACGCCATCGAAGAGGTGCCATCGCTCGGTATGGGTCGTCGTCTCGCCGGGAGCGAGTTCGACGAGCGGGCCCAGCGTCTCCAGTTCGAGCATGAAATCCAGCATGAACACTTCGACTGAGGCTCCGCGATCGGGGTAGGTGGCCTCGGGATCGTACTCGAAGGTCTTGACGAACGCCTGGCCGTCGTTGACGTAGGCGCTCCAGCCCTCGAGGGCGCTGGCACCGATTTTGAACTCCGGCCCCTCGGCCTGTTCGACGAGGACGTGGTCGTCGACGTACTCGAGTCGGTCGTCGCTGACGTCGGTTCTCGGCCAGAATACCAGCGATCGATCGGGGAGCAACTCGTCGGGATCGCCGTCGGGGAAGGGGACGACTGCCGTCCCACCGGGCTTGCAGACCGAGATCGCCCACGGTGCGAGTTCGACACGCCAGACGCCCTCGTTCGTCAGTTCGTGAGTGACCTCGACAGTCGGTTCGTCGTCGGCCATCTCGATCTCGATCGTCTTTCGGATCCCGGTCTCGTCTTCGACCGGCTGGACGAGCCGACACCCTCGGTCTTCGACCTCGGCCTCGACCGGCTCGTTGTCGGGCTGGTAGGTCCGTGGATCGGATTCGGGGCTGTGCCACAGGCGGTGGCCGCCGTACAGTTCCCAGCCCTCCGCGTCGGTCGTTCCGGCGGCACTCTCGTCGAGGAAGAAGACGTTCTCCCCACCGGAGCGACGGAAGTCGACGATTCGCGGCCCGATGTCGGTCGTGACGACGAGTTCGACCTGGCCGTTCTCGATTCGAATGCAGTGCTCCCAGCCCTCGTAGGCGACGCGTTCGACCTGTGTCATGGTTTGCTCCGAACCGCAGGGTGTCTGCCTGCCGGTTGCGGCCTGCTCTCTTCGACGTTTGACCGGCCACCCCAAAAGCGTAGCGTCGGCGCGGAGCCGGTGGTGATTGTCGTCCGTCTGTTCCGGATCGACCGCTCGATTGCGGGCGGTCGTACCGGCAAATCGCTCCAATAATCGCTCTGATACTGTCCGGCCGCTCCAGTCGGACCTGCGCGGGTCTACGACCCGCAGCCGAAGTCGCCACCGCCGGCACCCAGGTACTCGAGGTCGTCCCGCTTGACCTGGTTGGCATCGAGCTGTGCGAGCTCCTCGGTCAGTTCGTCGTTGAGGTCGGAATCGACCGTGACCTGGTCGGTCGACGTGATCTCGCCCTCGGTCCGGTCGTGCATGTCAGCCCGCCACAGGTCGTTCGGAGTCGGGTCCTGCTGGTCGTTGTACTGCTTCCACTGGAACTTCCAGGAGCCGTCGTACAGCGAGACGTTGTCGTATCCGAGGATGCCGTCGAGTGCGAAAAACGCCAGCGTCCCCTTGAAGCCACTGTGACACAGCGTGACGATCTCGTCGCCGTCTTCGACGTCCTCGTAGCCGAAGACGTGGTCTTCGATCTCGTCGGCGGGTTTCCACTTGACGGACTCGGTGAAGCTGCCTTGCGTGTAGCTGTCGGGCGCGTCGAGCGTGCTGCCGGCGATCTTCGCGTCCTGATCCGGACCACGGAGGTCGAGAATCGAGGCGTTGCTCTCACCGGCGTTTTTCTCGTCGACCAGCTGCAACATCTCGTTGAGGCCTTTACGAAGAGCGTAGTTCGTCTCGTCGAAGGCCTCGACGTTGTACCCCGTATCTGGAACCTCGGGCGCTTCGTACGACAGATCGCCCGCTTCGTCCTCGTAGGCAGTGGGGCCGCCGTTGAGGACTTTGATACGCTCGCGCGGGAAGCCCCAGTACCGGAGCGTCCAGTACGTCCGAGCGTTGTACATCGGGTTCTCTCCGGAGAGCACGATGACGGTGTTCGGGCCGACACCGGCGTTCTGCAGGATCTGATCGATGACCGAGCCGGACGCGACGAGGTTCTTGGTTTCGCCGAGCCCGTCGAGGCGGGTTTCGGTCAGGACGTCCGATCCTTCGTCGTCGTCGGTCGCCATCTTGACCGCGTTCGGGACGTGCCCACCGTCGTAGTTGTCCGCGTCCACACGCAGAATGACGACACGGTCCTCGTAGACGTCGTCGGTGTTGACGACCCCCGCGTCTATCCACTCCTGTAGCGTCGCCGGCTCGATCAGCGCGCTTTCGGTGTCTGTCGGATCGAGCTGTTCCGTCGACGGTTCGGTCGTCTGCTCTGGTTCGGTCGTGGTCGTCGGTTCTGTCGTCGTTGTCGTCGTGTCACCGGGCTCTGTCGTCGCACCGTTGCCGTCGTCGCCACCTGAACAGCCAGCGATCGCGGCAATACCTGCGGCACCGGACAGTGCGAGGAACTTTCGACGGTCGAGTTCGCGTTCCATACCGAGAAACGGATCGAGGTTGGATTGGCCTACTGCTGGATCGATTTGGGCTTTATATACTTGTCGGTCAGCCCCGCCCTCTCGAAGGTCGTCAGAAACGCAAACGCCGATCGACAGTCGCCGAACCCACCCAAAACCTACTCGACGTCGTCCCAGCAGGAACACTCCACGGACAGTTGTCGGAGGACGTTCCCCTCGGCCCGCTGGAGTCGCTGTGACAGCGCCGAGGTGGAGATCCCGATTCGTTCGGCCAGTTCGGTCAGCGACACGTCGGCGTCCGGATCGTAGTAGCCCATCTCCTGGGCGTGATAGACTGCCTCGCGTTGCTTGTTCGTGAGCGCGGAGATGTCGACCGAGCAGTCCTCGCTGAACTCGGACTTGTCTGTCGAGACGATGCTCCGCAGGGAGACGTTCTCACACACCGACCGGATATCGCTTACGAGATCCGCGACGGCCTCGGTATCGGCGACGTAGGTCTCGACGACGAACGATCCCTCGTTGATCTCCCTATACCGCGGGAGACAGCCGTGATCGCCGAAGACCTTCCCCGGGCAGTATTCACAGAGCTGGTTCTCGAAGTACTGGGTCGAACTGTACTCCTCGGAGGGGTCGCGCACCACCGCATCGACGTTGCAGACCTCTTCGCTGAGGCGGACGTCGATCCCGATGACCTCCCCATCCATACGGTCGAGTCGACAGGGGCCACCACGCTCGATCTCCAGGACGACCCGCATCTCCCGATCCTCTGTCGGTGGATCGATCGGAGCGCTATCACGTCCGATCCGGTTGATCGCCATATCCGGTTTATCGGGTCTACTATTCAAATGGATGTGGCCGTTTCCCACGCACTGGAAACACTCGTGATCGACCGGGAGGGAATACCGTCTCGCTCGGGCCTCCTCGCGGCCCGTCGTCGACACGGCTCGCCGACGCAAAAGGCCTATGCGAGACTACCCCGACCAAGGAGATATGAGCACCGACGCCCCCGAACTCGACTTCGAGGACCACGACTATCTCCCGGCGATCGCTCAGGACGCCGACAGCGGCGAGATTCTCATGCTCGCGTACGTCACGCCCGAGGCACTCGAGCAGACCCGCGAGACCGGCCGCGCTCACTACTACTCGCGGAGTCGCGAGGAACTCTGGGAGAAGGGCGCCACCAGCGGGCACACCCAGCACGTCCGGGAGATCCGGGTCGACTGTGACGGCGATGCCCTCCTGTATCTGATCGAGCAGGACGGCGGGGCCTGTCACACGGGCTATCGGAGTTGCTTCTACCGGACGATCGACGGCGAGGTAGTGAGCGAGAAAGTGTTCGATCCCGATGACGTCTACGATGAGTGAGGCGTCCGTCGAGGAGTTGATCGACCGCTACCGGCGTCGAGAGCGCGCTCACGAGGAAGCCTGCGATCGGGTCGAAAAAGCCGGCGAGCAGCGCCTGCGGACGCTTCAGGAACAGTACGACGAGCTCACGGGGCTGTTCGAACGCTACGAACCCCGCATCGTCAGCGACGGCGAGAGCGAGGTCGACATGGAGGCGTTTATCGAGTACCAGGAGAAGCTGGCGCACTTCTTCGAGCACCTTCCCGAGGAGTTGCCCAATCGCGGGGACTTCGAGGCGGTGGACGACCTCATGCACGAGCGATATCTCAAGACCACGGACTTCGAGGACGCTCGTGAGGCGTTGTCGCCGGTCGCCGATCTGGTCGAGCGACTGGACGAGCGAGAGCGCACTCGGGACCGCCTCGAGGATGCCAGACGCGATCTCGAACGGCGACGGCAGCGAGTCGAACAGCGGATCGACGACCACGAGCGCCTGATCGAACTCGGCGAGGCTGACCTGGACGCGCCGGTCGAACGGCTCCGTGGGCCGATCGAGACCTACAACGAAGCCGTCTCGAACGCCTTCGAGACGTTCGCCCGCGAATCGAGTGCCCGCGAGGTGCTTTCGTTCGTCGAGTCGACAGCCGCGTTCCCGCTGGTCGAGTACCGCCAGCCCCCCGAGGACCTCTCGGCGTACGTCACGAGTGCGCACGCCGGAGCCGAGCCGATCCCACAGTTACTCGAGTACGCCGACTACTCGGTCTCGAAACTCGACCACTACGTCGAGGACGCCCGCGCACTCAAGCGCAACGTCGCGACTCACCGAACGTACCTGCAGCGACTGGACGGCGAGCCCCTGACGATCGAGTGGCCACCGCCGACCGCAGCGACACTCGGGTTCCGGTGTCGCGAACTCGTCTCGGTCGTCGACCGGTTCGATCCGCCCGAGTCGGTGTCGGCGGCGCTGCACGAGGTCCGGGCGCTCGTCCGGCGCGAGGACTACGAGCGGTTGCGCGACAGCGCCATCGCCCGCGAGCAACTGGACAGCGACGAACGACAGCGACTCAAACGCGGCGAGGTTCAGGAGACACTCGGGCAGTTACGCGAACGGCGCGAGCGGCTGGTGGACGTCCTCGAAGGTTAGGTTTTCGCGTCCGTGATAGCGTCGTACATGAGCGCTGCGAATTCCTCGGCGTGGTCGGGATCGCGGGCCTCGGCGTACACTCGAATCAGGGGTTCGGTCCCGCTGGGGCGGGCGAGCACCCACCCGTCGTCGAACTCGAGCCGATAGCCGTCGATGGTGATGACCTCGGCGTCGGTCTCGCGGGCGACGGTTTCGATCGCGTCGGTCATCGCCGCACGCTCGCCCTCGTCGGCATACGAGACGTTTTTCCGGACGTTGTGGTAGCCGTCGTACTCGGCGGCGACCTCGCTGGCCCGACGGTCCGCGAGCAGTTCACAGAAGCGGGCGGCGGTGTAGGCCCCGTCCCGGATCGTCCGATAGCCGGGGAAGATGATCCCGCCGTTGCCCTCGCCGGCAATCGGGACCCTCGTTCCCTCCTTTTCGAGTTGCTGGACCTTCGTGATGATGTGGCTCGATCCGATCCGGGTGAGATGCAGTTCGGCACCGACGGCCTCGGCGATGTCGACGAGCCGCTGGGAGGAACTCACCGCCGAGACGACGCCGTCGCCCGATCCGAGTTCTTCGTGAGCGAGCGCGGCCAGGGCGGCGTCGCCCTCGATGAACGATCCGGTCTCGTCGACGAAGATCGCCCGATCGGCGTCGCCGTCGTGTGCGATCCCCAGGTCGGCGTCGCTCGTCTCGACCAGCCGCGTGAGATCACCGAGGTTGTCCGCGACGGGTTCGGGGTTCCGACCGGGGAAGTGCCCGTCCGGCTGGGCGTTGATCGTCAGGACGTGACAGCCGAGCTCCCGGAAGAACTGCGGGCTGGTCACCGCGCCGGCCCCGTGACCGGGATCGAGGGCGATCGTCAGTGCCGCATCAGCGATGCGCTCGCGATCGACCGCTCCCAGCAGTTGGTCGATGTAGGCCCGCCGGACACCGTCGATCGAGCGAACCCGGCCGATCGCGTCCCACTCGCTCCGTTCGAAGCGTTCGCCGAGCAGTCGCTGTTCGACCCGTTCGAGCTGGTCGACAGCCAGTTCGATGCCGTCCGCGCCGATGAGTTTGATCCCGTTGTGCTGTGGCGGGTTGTGCGAGGCCGTCACCATCAGCGCCGGGATCGACTCCGCGTTGGCGTAGGACTGCGCGCCGGGCGTCGGGATCGTCCCCAGGTAGTCGACGTCGAGGCCGACGCTCGCGAGTCCGCTGCGGGCGGCGTCGGCGATCATCCCACCGCTGGTGCGCGTGTCGTGGGCCAGTGCGACCCGCGAGGCGTCCAGTTCGTTTCGCCAGACCGTCCCCGCAGCCATCGCGACCTGGAGCGCGTATTCCGGGGTCAGCGTCTCGTTTACGACCCCGCGAACGCCGCTCGACCCGAAGACTTTCATCTGGGTGTCCCTCGCACGTCCGAAAGCATAGTGATTCCGGACGCCCACGTTCGAGAACCGGACCGTCGACGAGTGGGTGTCGTCTCCCCTCGCACCCAAGAGTTAATTTTGTGCCACGGAAATATGGAGTGTTGATGGGTATATCTACGCTCTCGATAGCGTCACTGGTCGGTTCAGTGCTGTACGCCGTTCCGTTCGTCGGCATCGAGGTATCCAAGACGACCGTGACGGTGCTCGGGACGCTCAGTATCGCTGTGCTCATCGGGCTGTCGGCGTTCTTTTCTTCGTCGGAGATCGCCATGTTCTCGCTGGCGAAACACCGTGTCGACTCGATGGTCGAGGAAGGGTTGCCCGGGGCACGTGCAGTTCAGAAACTCAAAGAAGACCCGCACCGGTTGCTGGTGATGATCCTGGTCGGCAACAACCTCGTCAACATCGCGATGTCCTCGATCGCGACGGGGCTGTTCGGCCTGTACCTGACTCAAGGGCAGTCGGTCGTCGCTGCGACCTTCGGGATCACCGCGATCGTCTTGCTGTTCGGCGAGAGCGCGCCCAAGTCCTACGCGGTCGAGAACACCGAATCGTGGGCCCGGACCGTCGCCCGCCCACTGAAGTACTCCGAGTGGCTGTTGTTGCCGCTGATCGTGCTGTTCGATCACCTGACGCGGATCGTCAACAAGGTCACCGGCGGTCGGTCGGCGATCGAATCGACCTACGTCACCCGCGACGAGATCCGCAACATGATCAAGACCGGCGAGCGCGAGGGCGTCCTCGAGGAGGAGGAACGACAGATGCTCCAGCGGACCCTGCGGTTCAACCGCACCATCGCCAAGGAGGTCATGACCCCCCGACTCGACATGACGGCCGTCTCGAAAGACGCCGACATCGCCGAGGCTATCGAGACCTGCATCCAGAGCGGCCACGCCCGCCTGCCGGTCTACGAGGGGAGCCTTGACAACGTCATCGGGGTCGTTCACATCCGCGATCTCGTCCGCGACCTGAACTACGGCGAGAACGAGGATCTCGAACTGGACGACCTGATCGAGCCCACGCTACACGTCCCCGAATCGAAGAACGTCGACGAGTTGCTGACCGAGATGCGCGAAAACCGCATGCACATGGTGATCGTCATCGACGAGTTCGG
>JBMCBU010000005.1:0-25056 GCA_048623335.1 Halapricum sp. | reverse complement strand
TGGGGTCGCCCGGATTTGAACCGGGGGTACGGGCACCCAAGGCCCGAAGGTTACCAAGCTACCCCACGACCCCGTATCCCCCTGTAGTGTGGAGGGGCGGTAAAACGTTTCGTTGCCGATCGATCCCTGTGGTTGATAGTGATTCGCGTAGCCGATCGGAAGCATACCACCTCCGATCGGGTGATGGATGTCGATTTCCCGAGAGGAATCGATGGCTTTCTACGCGAATCCCTATGAGTTCGCAGGCGTAGCTCCGCCGTCACGGGTCATCGCGGCGAGAGCAATACAGTCCTCGGTTACGTCTGCGCCGACAATCGTGTCTGTCTCGTGTTGCTTACAGACACCGGCGAAGACGCCGACAGTCTCGATCGAGAGCGTCCCGTCTTCGCTGCCGCAGGACCGCTCGAAGACGACCGAATCGGTCTGTGACGACCAGGGAAATCGCCTCGCGTTGATCGGCCCGAAAACACATATCCGTGCTCGGCCTCTAGCCGTGTATGGTTACCCCAATCGAAGTCGCTCTGGTGCTCGTCCTCCTGGCCGTGCTCGTCGGCGCCTACAAGATAATCAAAGCGATCAAGCCGTTCATCTGGAACGCCATCATCGGGCTGATCGTCTTCGTACTGGCGGATCTACTGTTCGGCCTGTCAGTCGTAGTCTCCCCACTCACGTTGCTGGTCGTAGCCATCGGTGGCGTGCCGGGCGCACTGCTCGTGATCCTCCTTTCGTATCTGGAAGTCGCCTTCGTCGCCGGGCTGTTCGTGCTCTAGGCGGCAGCCCGGTCACAGCGGTGTCCGTCGATTCGGGACGACACACGTGTTGATAGTGGACTGGACCTGTCGGCGACGACTTTCCGCCGCGAGACACCGGATTCTGTAAGGGAAAAATAGTAACATATATTATAAATACGATGAAGCTTTTTCTACTGTCGCCGCGCAGTAACGAGCGTGACAGAGACGCTGCCGGTCCACGTCAATCGAGATCAGCTGCACGGCCTCGAGGTCCCGAACGAGGTCGAGGTGAGCGGATCGTTCGACGTGGTCCTGCAGAACCACGGAGAGTCGGTCCACGTTCACTTGCATCTCGATGATGCACTTTCGGACGTCGCGTCGCTATCGGCGAACAACCATCACGTCGCGAGCGAGTCGACGCGACGTGTCACTATCGACGTGTCCGGATCCGGCCCCCTCCGCGGGAAACTCAAAGTCGTCACTGCCTACGGGGCAACGACTCGATACGTGGACGTCGTCCTCACAGAGCCCGAAAGCGACACGCGAGAGGTCACAGTCGACGAATCACTCTCGAAACCACAGCCGCGTTCGACACCGCCTCGGTCGGGCACAGTCGGCTCGAACGCGCTCGATTTTCCCGTCCGTCCCGAAGTCAGCGTCCTCGCCCTCGGAGCCATTGCGCTTGCGATCGCCGTGATCGCCGCGCTCGTCCTCGAGAATACGGTTGTCTTGGTTGGCTCGTTCGTCGTCCTCGCCGGTGTACTCGTCGCCGTCTACCAGTTGGTCCGATAGAAAAACGCGACCGTCACGCCGGTGTCTCGTCTCGCATGTCCGGCGGCAGGAGGTTCGGGATCCCGTCCTCGATCGGATACGTTTCGCCACACTCCACACACGTCAGCGTCCCGGTGACGATCTCGCCGTCGTCGTGGTCCTGCACGTCGAGTTCGAGTTCGGACTTATCGAGCGGGCAACAGACGATGTCTAGCAGGTCTTCGTTCATACCATCGATTCGGGACCCGCAGAGCAAAAAGCCCTCGGTGATCAGTCGTCGGCGAGTTCCACGGGTTGAGAGGTCCGGTCGTCGACGAGTTGCCGCATCGACTGTTCGAGCTGGCTGATCTCGGCGACCTGTTCGCTGTTTGCGCCGGCGATCGCCTGGATCTCGTCGGCCGTGTCTTCGGCCATCGCAGCTATTTCGTCCATCATCGAGGCGACCTCTTCGGTGGAGGCAGCCTGGTCGTCCGTCGCGTTTGCGACCTCTTCCATCCCCGTCGTGGCCGCCCGGATCTTTTCGGCGATGTCGTCGAGCGCGTCCATCGTCGCTTCAACTTCCGAGACGCCGGTGTCGATCTCGTCGGTCGCCTGTTCGAGGCTCTCGACGGTCGTCTCCGTGTCGCGCTGGACGCCTTCGAGCATGTCTTCGATCGTCTCGGCGTGTTCCTGGGCCTCCGTCGCGAGGTTCTTGACTTCGTTGGCGACGACGGCGAAGCCGTCGCCGGATTTGCCGGCACGGGCGGCCTCGATGTTGGCGTTCAGCGCCAGGATGTTGGTCTGATCGGCGATGTCGTTGATCAACTCGACGATCTCGTCGATCTCGTCGACGCGCTCCTGGAGGGTGGTCACGTCCTCGGCGACCCCGGTCGCCGCCTCGTCGATGTTTTCCATCGCCTCCATCGCGCTCTCGGCCGATTGCTGCCCGTCATTGGCGGCTTCGACCGCGTCTTCGCTCGTCTGAGCGACGTCGTCCGACGTGGCCGCGATCTCTTCGACAGTCGCCGACAGCGTCGACACCTCGCTGTTCGCCTGTTCGATCCGGGCCGTCATGTCACGGGTTCCGTCACTGATGTCCTCGGAACTCTCAGCGACCTGTTCGGAACGCGAGCGAAGTTCCTGGATGGACGAATCGAGGTCTCCCGCGACACGCTCCCGTCGTCTGAGGTCGTCCTGAATGGAATCGATCATCCCGTTGATTCGGGTCGCGATCTCCCGGAACACACCCTCGAGATCGGCCGTGTCGATCCGAACGTCCAGGTTCCCGTCGGTGACAGCGTCGACGGTCGTGTAGATACGGCGTCGTGTGACGACCTGTTCGACGGCCTCTCGAAGGTCGCGCTCCGGACGCGCTCCCGGCCACGGTCGGACGAGGTTCGAAACGCCCGCATCGAGCGCCATCTGCACGATGTCGTCGTTACCGGTCTCGGAGATGAGGACGAACGGGATGTTGGCCGACCGCTCGGCGACGTCCTCGTACAGTTCGATGCCACTGACCCACTCGTTTCCACGTGCGTCGCGCACCTCGACGAAACTCACGATACAGATGACGTCCGTCGTCTCGATCGCCGACTGCGCGTCCGGGACGGACGTCACCGTCTCGATGGGAACGTCCGCAGTCGCCGGTTGCAACGTCTCTACCACGTGCTCCTGATTGTCCGGTCGGCAGACGACGAGCACGCTTCCTGTGTTCGTGGCCATTACATGGCGTTGTGTTCTCGACTTACTTAAAAAGTACACGTGGTTATCATATCTGAACGTGACGTGGGGAGAGCGCAATCACCTGATACGTGGTTTCGGACAGTCACCTGAGACGAGATCGCGGACAGTAGATACGAGATGTGATACTCGCACGACAACGCTTATTTATTCGATCCCGTAACTCCCGTCCAAGCAGATGCAAGTCGAAGACGTCTACACCCGAGAGCGACTCATCACGAGCGTCGAGGAGCAGATCGAATCGGCGTCACACGAGATCCTGATTGGAACGTTCCCCGAGGTCTACGAGGAAATCGAAGACACGCTGGCGGAGGCCTACGCGAACGGGGTGTTCATCGCGCTGTGTCTGTACACCGATCCACAAGAGGCGGGGGCCTACGACTTCGAACAGACGGCGACACTGGTGCGTGCCTGGGATCAGGAGCTCGATACGCTACTCACTGTCGACCAGCAGACGGGCGTCATCGGCATGCCGAAAGAGGACGAAACCGACGAAGAGGAAGTGCTCGGCCTCGAGTTCGACACCGACCGGCTCTACGGACTGGCGTTCATGCAGTTCATGTCCCAACACTGGGACGAGGGCGAGGAAGTCTACATCACGGACGCGCGGTCGTTGCCCTACGAGACGGCAAACCTCCGAGATGCGGCACTCAATGCCGCGCTTCACCTGCGTGAGGGGAACGCCGTCGGCTTCAGAGCGCGCGTTCGGGAAGCGCCGGCCGAGGAGGATTCGACCTGGGAGACCATAGACGGGCAACTCACGACCGTCCGACAGAGCTTCGTCGAGCCCAGCACGAACTCGTTTTTCGGGGAGATCGGGCTTGTCGCCTATATCGACGAAGAAGGACGAGTGTCGATGGGCGGACACGGCGCGTACTTCGAGGACTACGAAGCGACGGATATCGTCCTGACACCCGTGTGATAGGGATCGGCGCTCGACGACGCTGCTGATACTGCCGGCTCTACGCTCGTGAAGGTTTTCGCTACTCTTGGGTGGCGAAATACGTGCGAAACGTTATAGCCGACAGTATGAGGACTGTGTCACGACTGGGCGTCGACGAGCCGTTCTTTCTCCGGGCGCGACAGTTGTTTGATCTCGTATTCGCGAGACAGTGCGTCACTTCTGGTCTCGTACGATTCGACGTGGACGAGTTCGACCGGCGTTCGTCCGCGCGTGTACTTCGCGCCGTCTCCACTCTGGTGCTCGGCGACCCGACGCTCGACGTCGGTGGTGTAGCCCGTGTAGAACGTGTCGTCGCCACACTGCAGGACGTACACGTAGTGACTATCCGACATTCGATGCTTCGCGGGCACGCTGCTGTGCCACTTCCGCGATCCCCGCGTTCGCCGAACAATTCGGGCACGCGAGGATCTCGCCAAACTCGTTTGCGAAGACACGCGCGAACTGGTCTGAAACGTGCGCATTACAGTGATTACACTTTGGCATTCGACTCCGCCGGTCACCGCCGGCATCTTCCTATTGAAGATGTGCGGGCAATACCCTTGGCCCGATATAGTTGGGTATGGGCTCATGCGGTCCGCGTAGAAATCCATCGACGTCTCTCGGAAACCGATATCCATCACCCGATCGGAGGTGGTCTCCCTCCGAACGGCTACGCTAATCCCTACCATAGTAGCTACCCAAACCTGACTGATCGGCTCGCAAACCGGCGAGAACGGCTTCGAGAGCGGCCGGAAACGGGAACGTTTATAAACTCCCCTCTGGAATACCACTCCTGTATGGCAGACCTAATCGTCAAAGCCGCTGTCAAGGAAGCGCTCGATGACATGAACGTCGCCTCGGATTTCTACGAGGCACTCGACGAGGAAGTCGACGAGCTGCTCGAAGACGCCGCTCGTCGCGCCGAGGCAAACGACCGGAAGACGGTCCAGCCGCGCGACCTGTAAGTCGCCGATATCGAACCTTTTTTCGCGCACTGCTCCAGTAGCGATAGCCTCCCCGGAGAGTGCAGCCGTTCGAGAGCCTGCCAGCAACCGGGCAGTCGCGACGGTGAATCGTCACGATGATCGCTCTGAGGCGATCAGCATAACAATCCAGAGAGGGAGAGCGATATCCGTCACCCGGTGGGAGCGGGCTCTGAGCGGCTACGCTAGTCCGTATGACGGTATGTGCCGATTAGGACCCACCAGGATGCCCGTTTGTGTCACCGGTGAGATCTGCGCCACACAGCGAACACTCCTCGCCATCCTGTACCTCGAATCCACAGTTCGGGCACCGCGTTCGTGCCACGCTCATATGAAGAGATAACACACGATGTCCCATAAGACACGCAAACCGTTCGGACTGTTCATCGCAATTTCATGCACCGCAAACGGTGTCTTGCGGGATCAGATTCTCTTTGATCCGATAGGGATTCGCGTAGAAATCCATAGAGGGAAATCGACGTCCATCAGCCGATCGGAGGTGGCATTCCTTCGATCGGCTACGCTAACCCCTATCATTCGGAAGTGATAGAGCTACCAGGATGACCTGCCTGACGAAGCGGTGTGCTTTTGCCCCGGCCGGGCGCTTACTCCCGCATGAACGACGAAGAGCGCGAGCGACTCACGTACGCGGAATCCGGGGTAGACATCGACGCCAGCGAGGCCGCGACAGCGGCACTAATCGGCGCAGCTGGGGATTTCGAGGGGGACTACGCCGGGCTGGTCGATATCGGCGAACAGTATCTCGCACTGGCCACCGACGGCGTCGGAACGAAACTGCTGGTCGCAGAGGCCGTCGAGGACTACTCGACAGTCGGTATCGACTGCATCGCGATGAACGCCAACGACCTGATCGCGGCCGGAGTCGAGCCGGTCGCGTTCGTCGATTATCTGGCCGTCGAGACGCCTAAAGAGGAAACCAGCGAGCAGATCGGCGCGGGGTTGCGCGAGGGAGCCCAGCGCGCGGGCGTCGCGCTGGTCGGCGGCGAGACGGCCGTCATGCCGGAAGTGATCAGGGGACTGGACATCGCCGGGACCTGCGCCGGCCTCGCACCCAAAGACGTCGTCTTCCCGGGCGAGGCCGAACCGGGCGACGCGATCGTCGGCTGGCCGTCCTCGGGGATTCACTCCAACGGTCTGACGCTGGCCCGCGAGGCTGTCACGCGCGATCACGAGTACACTGATCCGTTCCCGCCCGAACCCGACCGCACCATCGCCGAGGAACTGCTCACCCCGACGCGGATCTACAGCGAGGTGCTCGACCCGCTTCGCGCACACGACGCCCACGCCGCGGCCCACGTGACCGGTGGCGGCTGGACGAACCTCACCCGGATGGGATCGTACCGCTACGAGATCGACGATCCCTTCGACCCAGGGCCTGTCTTCGAGTTCGTCCAGCAGGAGGGCAACGTCGACGACGAGGAGATGCATCGGACGTTCAACATGGGGACGGGCTTTGTCGCCGCGCTCGAAGCGAGTGCCGCCGAGGCTGTCGTCGAGGACAGCGAAGACGCCCGAGTCGTTGGGACGGTCGAGGACGGCGAGGCATCCGTCGCGGTTCGCGGGCTGGAACTGTCCTGAACGACGCTAGAGGCTTATTTGACTGGATCTCATACGTATAGGTGGAGCCGAACGGCTCCGTAGTGTCACACGCGCGGGAGCCACTCTCCCGCGTTTCCCCGTTGTGCACGCTGTCCGAAACAAAGTTATATAGCCACGTCTCCTACGCGTAGACGAGTGACGGAGACACGCACCGACGCTGAATCGGCAGTCATCGCCAAGCGAGTCGACTCGGGGAGTGCCGACACCGCTGAGATCCGCGAGCTGGCCCGCGCGGCAGGGTACGACGTGGTGGACGAACTGACCCAGACCCGGACGGAAGACCCTGCCTACCACATCGGCAAGGGCAAGGCTCAGCGACTGGCGGAGGTCGCCGCACGGACCGGGGCGTCTGTCGTGATCTTCGACAACCAGCTCGGACCCTACCAGACCTACAACCTCGGCAACGAGTTGCCAGAGGGCGTCCGGATCCTGGACCGGTTCCGGCTCATTCTGGAGATTTTCGGCCAGCGGGCCCAGACGCGCAAGGCGCAACTGCAGGTCGAACTCGCGGAGTTGCGCTACGAACTGCCGCGTGCCGAAGCCAAAGCCAGCCTGGCAAAGCGCGACGAACGTCCCGGGTTCATGGGGCTGGGTGAGTACGACGAGAGCCGCGAGCAGGACATCAAAAACCAGATCGCCAACATCCGCGAGGAGCTTTCGTCGATCGAAGAGACCGAACAACACCGCCGAAAACAGCGCCGCGAGTCGGGATTCGATCTGGTGGCGCTGGCCGGCTACACCAACGCCGGCAAGTCGACGCTGTTGCGCCGGCTCGCCGACGACCTGGACGTCGAGGACAACGAGGGGCTCCACCCGGACCTGGATGCGACCGCGGAGAGCGAGGATCGCCTGTTCACGACGCTCGGGACGACGACCCGCAAGGCCGAACTCGACCGGCGGGACGTGCTGGTGACCGACACCGTCGGGTTCATCTCCGATCTCCCCCACTGGCTGGTCGAGTCGTTCAAGTCGACGCTGGATTCGGTCTACCGGGCCGACCTCGTGTTGCTCGTCATCGACGTGAGCGAACCGGTCGAGGAGATCCGCGAGAAGTTGGTCACCAGCCACGACACCCTCTACGAGCGCAACGAGGCACCGATACTCACCGTGTTGAACAAGATCGACGCCATCGACGGGGACGAACTGCGACACAAGCGCGAGGCGCTGTCGGCACTCGCTCCGAACCCGGTCGCGGTCAGCGCCAAAGACGGACAGAACATCGCGACGCTCCGGAAACGGATCGACGAGGCACTCCCGGAGTTACAGCGGGAACGGCTCGTACTTCCCATGGCCGACGACGCCATGAGCCTGGTGTCGTGGATCCACGACCACGCACACGTCGAGGACGTCGAGTACGGCGAGCAGATCACGATCACCTTCGAGGGTCGACCCGAGGTCGTCGAGCAGACGCGCGCCAGGGCCAGCCAGCTCGAGGCGTCACCGGAAGTGACGTGACAGTGACGATTACCAGTCCGTTCCGGACTCACGGCATGCGCGCGTGTGGCCGTCCCAGCGAATCGTGACAGTATCACTACGAACGACGTGCCGTGGCGCATCTTCGACTCCGTTCGAGGAGGTAGATTTTTAGTGGTACCGGGTCGAGAAAGCTGGTATGCGGGACGTGCTTGCTGACTGGCAGCCAGTTATCGACGAGGCGATCGCCGAGGTGCTCCCCCGGGAGATCGACGAGCAGTATCTATCGGACTTCTTCGGCGCGCCGACCTACGCCTACGACCCGGACGCGATCCAGCAGGCGCTATCGGATCCGATCTGGAACCTCCTCGATCGGGGTGGCAAGCGGTGGCGGGCCGTCGTGGCGGTGCAGCTGTTCGAAGGGTTCGGCGCGGACCCGATGGCGTATCTCCGGTATGCGATCATCCCCGAGATCCTGCACAACGGGACGATCATCGTCGACGACGTCGAGGACGGGGCGAGCAAACGCCGCGGTGAACCCGCTCTGCACCTGGAGTACGGCACCGACGTCGCGTTGAACGCGGGCAATGCGATGTACTTCCTGCCACTGAAGATCGTCACCCGGAACGCTGCGGATCTCGACCCGGAGACTCGGCTGTCAGTATACGAGATGCTGATGTACGAGCTGAACCGGACACATCTCGGCCAGGGGATGGACATCTGGTGGCACAACGAGAAGCAAATACGGGCCACCGAATCGGAATACTACGAGATGTGCGCGTGCAAGACGGGCTGCATCGGCCGGATCGTCGCTCGTCTGCCCGCCGTTATCACCGGCCAGTCCGAGACGACCGAACGCCGCGTCGCCGAGTACGCCGAGCAGATGAGCATCGCGTTCCAGATCGGCGACGACATCCTCGACATCGAGCACACGCTCGATCAAGCCGGCGAGTTCGGCAAGGAGTTCGGCAACGACATCCGAGAGGGCAAGAAGACACTGATGGCGATCCACGCCGCCGAACACGCACCCCCAGACGAGGTGGCTCGCCTCGAAGAGATTCTCTGGGCCGAGACCAATACCGACGAAGAGATCATGGAAGCGATCGACATATATCGGTCAACTGGGAGCATCGAGTACGCACGTGATCGCGCCGAAGAACTGGCTCGCCGGGCCAGAGAGCGACTTCCCGAGGAGGAACTCGATCCGGAGATCGCCGAGCGACTGTCGGCGTTCACGCGGTTCGTCATCGAGCGCGAGAAGTGAGCACAAGCAATAACCGCTGGTTCCGCTATATTCAGTACTCGTCACCTGAAAGCGACGGGCATGGCTGAATCAGAGACGTCTCGACGTGACTTTCTGCGAGCGACGACCGGTGGCGCGGTTGGGGCGGGCGCCCTCGCGGCCAGCGGGTCGGCGACGGCCCAGGCGGAAGAACAGCCCGACTACGGCGGCTTTCTCGACAGCGCGAACGGTTTCGACGGCTCGACCGCCGACCAGCGCGGCGAAGAGGAAATCACCATCGCCGTCGGAGCCGGCAGTGACGGCTACACGTTCGATCCACCCGCCGTCTGGGTCGATACCGGGACCACCATCGTCTGGGAGTGGACCGGCGAGGGCGGCGCGCACAACGTCGTCGGCGAAAACACCGACTTCAGCTCCGGCGACAGCGTCGACGAAGACGGCTACACCTACGAGCAGACCTTCGAGGAGGAAGGCGTCGTCACCTACTACTGCGATCCACACCGCGACCTCGGCATGCTCGGAGCGCTCGCCGTCGGCGACGACGTCCCCACCGTCGAGGTCGGCGGCGACTCCGGGCCGACAGTGCCGGCCAGCGCGAAGACGCTCGGTGTCGCCTCCGGCGTCGCGATGGCCTCGACGCTCGGGCTAGCGTACTTCTTCATGAGATACGGCGGCGATTACGGCCAACCGGAGTGATAGGGATCAGCGTAGAACGCCATAGATTTCTCTCGGGAAGCCGCTATCCATCACCCGATCGGAGGTGGATTTCTCCGATCGGCTACGCTAATCCCTATGAGTTCGCAGCACTGACCGACGACACAGGGCGGCCAGGGAGCAACCGAGGACGAAAGCCCTTTTGAGCACTGATAGCCGAGTAGGGAGTAATGGGGCTGCAAGAGGAGATCGAGGAGATCGAGCAGGAGATCGCCGACACGCCCTACAACAAGGCGACCGAAGAGCACATCGGCCGTCTGAAGGCCAAGCTCGCCGAGAAGAAAGACAAGCTCGAGACCCAACAATCGGGATCGGGTGGCGGCCCCGGATACGCCGTCGAGAAACACGGCGACGCAACCGTCGCGCTGGTCGGCTTCCCGAGCGTCGGCAAGTCCACGCTGATCAACGCGATGACCAACGCCGACAGCGAGGTCGGCGAATACGAGTTCACCACGTTGAACGTCAACCCAGGAATGTTGCAGTACAAGGGGGCGAACATCCAGATGCTGGACGTGCCCGGACTGATCGAGGGGGCTGCGGGTGGCCGTGGCGGTGGCAAAGAAGTGCTGTCGGTCGTTCGGACGGCCGACCTGATCGTGTTCGTCCTCTCGGTGTTCGAGATCGAGCAATACGAACGCCTCAGCGAGGAACTCTACCGGAACAAGGTCCGGCTCGACGCCGAGCCGCCGAACGTCTCGGTTCGCAAAAAGCACAAGGACGGGATCACGGTCAACGCCTCGGTCGATCTGGACCTCGACGAGCAGACGATCAAGAGCGTCCTGCGCGAGCACGGCTACGTCAACGCCGACGTGACGATCGGCGAGCAGGTCGACATCGACCGACTCATCGACGGGATCATGGACAACCGCGAGTACCTCCCCTCGATCGTGACCGTCAACAAGACGGACCTCATCGAGCCCGACTACAAGGAGACCGTCGACGAGAACCTCCGCGAGTACGGGATCGATCCCGAGGACGCGGTGTTCATCAGCGCCGAGATGGAGAAGGGACTGGACGCGCTGAAAGAGCGGATATACGACGAACTCGGCCTGATCAGAGTCTACATGGACAAGCCCGGCCGCGGGGTCGATCGCGAGGAGCCGTTGATCCTCTTCGAGGGTGAGACGATCGGCGACGCCTGCGAGAAACTCGGCGGCCGCTTCGAGGAACGATTTCGTTTCGCGCGCGTGTCGGGCCCAAGTGCCAAACACGACGACCAGCAAGTTGGCAACGAACACGAACTGGCCGACGAAGACGTCCTCCGGATCGTCGTGAGTCGGTGATGAGTTCGCCACGTCGCCGGCTGTTGCTCGTCGTGCTCGTCGGGGTGGTCCCCTGGACGCTGGTGACGACCCGCGGTCTGACGACGCTTTTCTTCCCGTTCGGATTCCTCGGTGTCGGCGAGCCCTGGCGCGTCGTGACGATTTCCGAGTACCTGTTCGTGTACACGCAAGGACTGCCCGACTACGTCTACGCGTGGCCAGTTGGGGTCGGCCTGTACCTGCTCGCTGTTCTTTCCGCCGCGCTCGGGCTGGTCGACCGGGAGGATCGACGGGTCACTGCAGGGTTGTTGGTGCTGGTCGGCCTGACGCAGTTGCAGTTCGCGCTCGGGTGGGGTGGTCGTCCGGCCTATCTCGCGGTTCCGGTCGCGTCGATTACGACGATCGTACTGGTCTGGTGGGTCTACTGGCCGGATCTGAAAGGCGTGTTTTTCGAGGCGCGACCGTGAGAGCGGGTAGTCGTCGCCAGCCGAGCGAGACACCTACGCGTCGAAAAGGTCACCGAGGACGGCCCCGAGCCAAATCGAGCCGAGTGTGACGACCTCGGGCGCTGACAACCGGAGTGTGCGAAGATGCACCTGGAGGACGTCACTCGCCACGCCTGTCGTGCTCGCGTCGTATCCCGCTCCCGTAACGGCGCTCGTTCGACAAGAGCGTTCCTGAAAGCGCAGGTCCAGCCTCAATCCCTGTGACAGCATCGACAGCCGACCGTGATCACTGTTCGAGGTGCTTGGTTCCGGAACATTCTGCTCGTTCCACGGCAACTATCACTACGTTGTCTGTACCGGGGATCATGAGCGACGGACCATCCTCGGGCGATTCGGTCACCACCCTTCCGTCTGCAGACGTCGAAACGTTCGACGAGAGACTCGACGGCGACTTGATACTCCCGGATCACGACGGGTACGACGACGCCCGCGAGGTGTGGAACGGTCTCGTGGACAAACGTCCCGCAGTCGTCATCCGGGTTCGACACGCCGAAGACGTCGCAGCCAGTCTCGAGTTCGCAGCCAAGCACGACCTCGAACTATCGATTCGAGGGAACGCTCACCATCAAGCCGGGAGCGCCCTCGTAGAGAACGGACTCGTTATCGATCTCTCAGAGCTCACCGCTGTCGACGTCGATGTCGAATCGAGGCGGGCCACCGTCGGTGCCGGCGTGACTACCGGGGCGGCTCTCGAACGGACACTCGAACACGGGCTCGCGTTCCCCACGGGGAGCGCGTCCGTGGTCGGGATATCGGGATCGACCCTCGGCGGTGGGCTGGGCTGGATGCGTCGGAAACACGGGGCTGGTTTCGATGCGCTCCGGGCGGTCGAACTCGTCACCGCGGATGGAACAGTCCGCACCGTCAGTCCGGAGAGCGACCCCGACCTGTTCTGGGCGCTCTGTGGCGCGGGCCCGAACTTCGGCGTCGTCACCGAACTCACGTTCGAACTGTACGAGACGTCGCCGGTCGTTCCGGCACTCGGCGTCTTCTATCCATTCGACGACGCCGAGGAAGTCCTCGAACGGTTCCGAGAGTTAACCGTCGAGGCCCCGGACTCGCTCAGTACCATGTTGCTGAACACGCACGTCCCGCCGTTGCCGGACATCCCGGAAGACCTGCAGGGGACGCCGTCGATCGCGATCATGGGTGCGTACCTCGGTAAGCCCGACGAGGCCGAACGGGTACTCGATCCGTACCGTTCACTTGGCGAGCCGGTGCTCGACATGTCCGGTGAGATGCCCTATCTTGCCTTGCACGAACTGGGGGCGGAGATGTTCCCCGACGGGCACCTGTACAGCCAGCGGTCAGTCTTCCTCGAGGAGTTGACCGACGACCACCTCGAACTCGTCCAGGCCGGCACAGAGGACGCGCCGTCACCGCTCGACGGGATCGGACTCTGGCCGATGGGCGGCGCGATCGGGGACAGCGACCACGACACGGCCGCACCGTGGACCGACAGCGAGTACCTGCTGATCGTCGAGGGACAGTGGACCGATCCCCAGACGACCGACCAGAACCTCGAGTGGGTGCGGCGGCGCGAGCGCCAGGCGCGCGACATCGGCGGCGAGTACGCGTATCCGGGTTACGTCGGCTACGAGGAGCAAGACGACGAAGACTGGGCACAACGAGTCTACGGCGAAAACTACGATCGGCTCGCCGAGTTGAAAGCGACCTACGACCCGGCCAACCGATTCCGAACGAACATCAACATCACGCCGCGGACCTGAGCACGACACCGATCGCTGTGCCATGGTTTCAGCGTCATTACTGTGAGAATTTACCGGTACGACCGCCCGCAATCGAGCGGTCGATGTGGAACAGACGTACAACAAGCACTATCAGAACGCTTTTCGACGCTCCGGTCTGTTGTTTGCACATGGACGGTATTCTCGACCACACGATGGTTCGCGTCGAAGATCTCGAAGCGTCGATCGACTGGTACACCGAGCATCTGGACTGGGAACTAAAGCGAAAGAGCGAGCATTCGTCGTTCACGCTCGCGTTTCTCGGCCCGGAGGACATGCACGAGGACGGCGCGGTGCTTGAGCTGACCTACAACCACGACGGACGATCCTACGACTTCGGCGACGCCTGGGGACACATCGCCGTGCGCGTCGAGGACGTCTACGACGCCTACGAGCAACTGATGGACGAAGGTGTCGAGGACTATCGCGACCCCGATTCCTGTGGCGGCCAGTACGCCTTCGTCAAGGACCCGGACGGCCACGAGATCGAGATCGTCGAACGCGAACACGGCGCGAAGTGGTCGATCGACCACACGATGATCCGCGTCGAGGACGCCGACGAGTCGATCGGGTGGTACACCCGTAAGCTGGACTACGAGATGTTCCGCCGCAGCGAGCACGACGACTTCTCGCTGTACTTCCTCAAGCCCGAAGACGCACCCGAGGAAGCGATGTCGATGGAGTTGACCTACAACCACGACGGCCGCAGCTACGAGTTCGGCGACGCCTGGGGGCACGTGGCCGTGCGCGCCGACGAGTCGGATCTGGAGGAGTACTGGGGGATGCTGATGTCCCGTCACGCCGAGGACTATCGTGACCCCGAATCCTGTGACTACAACTACGCGTTCACCAAGGACCCCGACGGTCACGAGATCGAGATTGTGCGACGGTAAGACCAGTACCGACCTGTGTGATAGTGATTACTGTAACCATTTACCGGTATGACCGCCCAACGACGGGCGGTCGATCCGGAACAGACGTACAGTAATCACTATGAGACACTGCTGGTGTCCGTTGTGCCGATGGACCGCTGGTGTCACGCGAATTCGCATCGCCGATCCGGAAGGAGCGTTCGACGACCACGATAATTTAAATGACCCCATATATAGAGGGACAGTATTCAAGTCAAATCCGCAATTGACCCTAACATTTCTTTACCCCCCAGGCCTGAATGGGAGACATGGCAAGCGGACAGATCGCGATAACTGTGCTGATGGGGGTCTTCCTCGTCGTCGTCGCGGCGCTGCTCACCCGCATGGAGAACTGGCGGTCGTACGCGCCGACCGCAGGTGCGGCCAGCAGTCTCGGCGGTGAGGAGACCAGTTACGGTCACAGCGAGAAACCGGGCGGGATCACGCGCTGGCTCACGACGGTCGATCACAAGGACATCGGGATCCTCTACGGCGCGTACGCGCTCTTCGCGTTCGCTGTCGGGGGGATCATGGTTGTGTTGATGCGGACAGAACTGCTGTGGGCCGGCGAGGACATCATGTCGGCGTCGATGTACAACTCGCTTCTGACCAGCCACGGAATAACCATGTTGTTCCTGTTCGGGACGCCGGTCATCGCGGCGTTCGGCAACTACTTCGTGCCCCTGTTGATCGGGGCCGACGACATGGCCTTCCCGCGGATCAACGCTATCGCATTCTGGCTTTTGCCGCCCGGCGCACTCCTGATTTGGGGTGGCTTTTTGATCCCCGGAATCGAGGCCGCACAGACCTCCTGGACCATGTACACGCCACTTTCGGCCGAACAGCCGATGATCGGCGCAGATCTGATGATCCTCGGATTGCATCTGACCGGCGTCTCGGCGACGATGGGTGCAATCAACTTCATCGCGACCATCTTCACCGAGCGCGACGACGAAGTCACGTGGGCGAATCTCGACATCTTCTCCTGGACGATGCTCACCCAGTCGGGACTGATCCTCTTTGCGTTCCCGCTTCTGGGCAGCGCGCTCGTCATGCTGCTGCTCGATCGCAACGTAGGAACGACCTTCTTCGCGACCGAAGGTGGCGGCGCGATCCTCTGGCAGCATCTGTTCTGGTTCTTCGGCCACCCGGAGGTGTACATCCTCGTGTTACCGCCGATGGGGCTGATCAGCTACATCATCCCCCGTTTTTCGGGCCGGAAACTCTTCGGGTTCAAGTTCGTCGTCTACTCGACGCTGGCGATCGGCGTCCTCTCGTTTGGCGTGTGGGCCCACCACATGTTCTCGACGGGGATCGACCCGCGCCTGCAGGTCTCGTTTATGGCAGTCTCGTTGGCGATCGCGATACCGAGTGCCGTCAAGACGTTCAACTGGATCACGACGATGTGGAACGGCAAGGTCCGGCTGACAACGCCGATGCTGTTCTCGATCGGCTTCGTGGCGAACTTCATCATCGGCGGCGTCACCGGCGTGTTCCTGGCGACGATCCCCGTCGACTACCTGCTGCACGACACCTACTACGTGGTCGGACACTTCCACTACGTGATCATGGGCGCGATCGGGTTCGCGGTCTTCGCCGGGATCTACTACTGGTTCCCCATCTACACCGGCAGAATGTACCAGAAGGCGCTGGGCAAGTGGCACTTCTGGCTGACGATGATCGGGACGAACCTGACCTTCTTCGGGATGTTGATCCTCGGCTACCTGGGGATGCCCCGCCGGTATGCCACCTACAACCTGGTGTCGGTCGGACCGATCGACCTGTTCACCGTGCTCCACCAATCGGCGACGCTCGGAGCGTTCATCCTGCTGGCCGGACAGCTCATCTTCGTCTGGAACGTCGTCTCCTCGTGGCTGTACGGGCGGCGTATTACTGATGGCGACCCCTGGGACCTCAAAGAGGACGACCTCTACAGTCGGGAGTTCCGCTGGAACGAGCGTCGCATGAACGACGACCTCGCGCTCACTGACGGTGGCGATTCCGAGGACGGACACTCGAAACGGTGACGCGGGTCACCCGATCACCAGCGCGAACCCGGCGGCGAACATCATGATCGCGATCGCCGCAAGCACGAGCAAGAGCAATTCTTTCTCCGACATAGCCCGACGTTGTCGCCGGAAGTGAAAAGCCTAACCGCTCCCGGCACGAATCGAGGGTTGTGTCACGACGCCTGTCCGGGCGGCGGGTGATATACGTCGTCTACGCCGCCATCGTCTCTATCGCTGCGCTCATGGGGTTCGTACTCGGTACGATCAATCCCGAAGGGATGGACCCGACGCTGTTTTTCGTCATCGACCTGCCGGCGACCCCCGTCGGGATGGTGATATTCGGCGTCTCGACTGTCGGCGTTGGTCTCGGCGTCTTGCTGTTGCTCGTCGCGTACATCGCGGATCGGTACGACGACGCCGCCGTGTAAGGGTGCCCGGGAAACCACGTCACTCGTCGCCGCCAACCTGCTCGGTCGCCTCGACCAGTGGGTGGCGGGCGTAATCGACGATCGTGATGTCGTCGATCGACTGCAGGTCCTCTTCATTGGCGGTCTTGGCCATCTCCAGATCGACGCGCCTGTCGACGTGGATGACGTACGCCTCCATCTCCTCGATTCCGAGTTCGTTCGCGGCGGTCGTCCGGTGGTGGCCATCGACCAGCAGTAGCTCGCCGTCGTTGTCGACGACGACCAGCGGCTCCGCCAGTCCGCGCTCCAACTCGTAACTCCGTCCTTCGAGTTCGTCGGCGTAGACGCGAGTCTGGGTAGGGCGAAGCGCAGAGAGCGAGACCTGCCGTCGGTCCCGATCGGTCTCGACACCGTGGACCTCCTCGATGGTTTCCTGGAGTTCCTCGACCTTGTCCGGGGTGGCACGCTCGATCTGGCTGCGGATGACGTCGGTGTTTGCGATGATCCCCACCAGATCGCCGTCGTCGTCGACAACGGGCAGCCGCTGGATCCCAGAGCGGAGGATGACACGAGCGGCATCGTCGAGATTCATCTCGGGGTGGGCGACCAGCAGATCGGTACTCATGATCTCGCGTATCTCCGTCTCGTCGTCAGCCAACAGGAGATCACTCGCGCTGACGAACCCCTCGACGTGGCTGTCGTCGGTAACCGGCAGTCCGCTGTGGTCGTCGCTGTCGGCGATCCGCCGGGCCACCTCACCGACTGTCGCCGTCGGCGCGGCTGTCGAGACTTCGCGCGTCATGTACTCCTCGACTGTCAGCGACCCTTCGGAACTGGCCATCGTAGACAGTGACGGTGCCGTGAGTAAAAAACCCCACGTCAGACAGTCCGATCGCTCGACCCGTCCGATCAGTCGTCGATCGATTCGATATCCGGCGGGAAGACGTGTACGTCTCGCCGTTCTGGGTCGCCCTCGACGCGGTACGGTTCGCCTCGGGCCCGGACCGGTCGATTCCACCGCGCCTCCAGCACGTCGAGGAACCGATCGGTGAGGATCTCATCGACGAGCTCGATCAGCGGCCGCTCGTTCGCCTCGAAGCCCTCGGCCTCGAAACTCCCGGCTTCGATTTGCGCACCGGCCATGTCGGCGTGACCACCGGCGCTGCCGATCGCTCCGAACGCGTCCCGAAGCGCTTCGCCGATGTCGAGGTCAGCCCCGCGTGTCCGCGCAGACACGTGAATCGTGCTGTCGTCGATCCCGTAGACGAGTGTCGTCGTCACGTCTTCGATGTTCAGCAATCGATCTGCGGCCTGGGCCAGCGCGTCGCGGTCCTGTATGTCCTCGACACCAGTGATCACGACCGGTCCGTGGCGGGTACGATTGCGGATCGCACAGCCGATCGTCTCGAAGGTCTCCGGCGACATGTTCGGGTTCTCGATACGCTGGAGCGTCCCCAGGTTCGCCGACGGAAGCAGGGCTGCCGCCGCCTCGAAGTCGGTCCGGCAGACTTCCCGGCGGAACTCGTCGGTGTCGACCCGGATCCCGAACAACAGTGCTGTCGCGACGGTCTCGTCGATCTCGACCGCCGACTGCTGGAGATACTCGACGAGGAGGGTACTCGTCGCACCGACGTCGCTTCGCAGGTCGACGTACGTCGACTCGACCGGCTCTCGCGGCGGATGGTGATCGATGACGATGTCGATCGGTGTGTCGATCGGCAATTGGTCGTTGACACCCGGTCTGGAGTGATCGACGAGGGCGAACCCGCCGAACGTCGAGAGGTCGTCGTCGTCGGCATCGAGGTTCGTCAGGTCGATGTCCAACAGATTGACGAACGCCCGGTTCTCCTGGTGTGTGATCGACCCGTAATAGCACAGCTCCGCAGTGAGTCCGAAACGGTTCGCGAGCCGTGCGAGCGCAAGCGCGCTCGCGATGGCGTCCGGGTCGGGGTTGTCGTGCATGACGACCGCCAGCGGACTGTCGATCCCGGCGAACACCTGCCGCAAACGTCGGAGACGGCTGCCGGCCTCGCTCAGCCGAGCTGTGATCGCCTCTCTTGCGGCCGTCGATCGCTCCACGACGCGATCGGCATAGCGTTCGACCGTCGCTCGGGCGTCCGGATCGCCCTCGCCGAGGTATCCGATCCGAAACGTCTCGGGAAACACGCTCGCGACGGCACGTAAGATCGCGCCCGTCGTTGCGGGGTCCGCATCGGACGCGAGCACGCTTTCGAGGTCCGCATCGATCGCTTCGAGCGTGCCGGGATCGGTGGGATCCCCGTGTTGGATAGTCGCACGGGGGACGTTCTCGGTGGCCGTCTCCAGCAGTCGCTGTTCGTCGCTGACGACCACAAGCGGTCGGCTCCCCTCGCCCAATCGCTCGACGAGTTCGGAGGCGAGCACGCCGGACCCCGCTACCAGCCGCGCACGCATAGAACGGAACTGCTACCTACAGGAGCAAAAGAGCGTCGTTGCCGTCCTCGTCGACGGGTCACCGTCACGTTCCCGGTGCCTGCTCACGCTCACTTGAGCCGTTCCTGGAGAAACGAGGGATGTGCGGCCGTCACGCCGTCGATACTCAGGAGCGATTCCTCGATAATGTCACCCAGTTCGTCCCCGTCCCGGCCCCTGACTTCGGCCATCAGCATGTGGTCGCCGCTGGAGGTATACAGGGCTTCGACCTCCTCGACCTCGCGGAGTTCCCGCGTGGCCTCCACGTAGCGTTCGCTCGCGACGTCGATGCCGACCATCGCGATCGACTGACTAGAGAGCTTCTTCGGGTCGACATCCGCCGAGTAACCGACGATCACACCCTCATCTTCGAGCTTGTCGATGTACTTCCGGACGGTGGGTTTCGATACGTCTGCCCGTTCGGCGATCTCCGCGTAGGACGCCTGGGCGTCTTCTTCGAGGACGGCGAGGATACGGTCCGCCGTAGACTCCACACTCATACACGTTTCTTTCCGGTGCTCGAAAAAATACCTTGCGAACGGGGAAACGGGGTTTGTCTCGCCAAACCCTTACTTGTGCTTTTCGAGAATCGAGTAGGATCGATCCCACTCGGCGTCATCGTCGAAGTACCGCTCGGCAAGCGGCTGCTCGGGCATCTCGCCGATATGGCGCTTCTCCTGGCCGTAGGAGGGGCGCTCGTCGTCGACGTAGAAGCGACCGGTGAGGATCTCGCCCTCGTAGAGCTTGGACTCGGCGTCGTACATGGCCTGTGCGGCCTCGGCGCGGTCGTTGATGTCGTGGCCGTACTCGTCGGATTCCTGGATGTCCGTGTAGGGGACGTACTGCTTTGCGTCCTTGTTCCAGGTCGGACACTGCGTCAGGAAGTCGACGTGGGCGAAGCCGTCGTGCTGGATGGCTTCCGCGAGGATCTCCGCGGCCTGGTTGGGGTTGACCGCAGCCGTGCGGGCGATGTAGGACGCGCCGGCAGTCAGCCCGAGGCTGAGCGGTCGGATCGGGTCCTTTGCGCTTCCCGAGGGCTGGGTCTTCGATTTGTGGCCCTTCGGCGAGGTCGGGGAGGTCTGGCCTTTCGTCAGCCCGAAGATCTCGTTGTTGAACACGATGTAGGTCATATCGTGGTTCTCGCGGGCCGTGTGGATGAAGTGGTTGCCACCGATCCCGTAGCCGTCACCGTCGCCGCCGGCGGCGATAACCTCGATCCCCGGGTTGGCCAGCTTGGCCGCGCGTGCGACCGGCAGCGATCGGCCGTGGATCGTGTGAAAGCCGTAGCTCTCGAAGTAGCTGTTCAGTTTGCCGGAACAGCCGATGCCGGTAAAGACGGCGACCTCATCGGGATTGAGTCCGACTTCGGGCATCGCCTTTTTCAGTGCGTTGAGCACACCGAAGTCGCCACAGCCCGGACACCACGTGGGCTGGGGCTCGATTCCCGGTGTGAACGCTTCGTCGTCTGGTTCGTTCTCGTCTCCAATTGCGCTGAATGCACTCATAGTTTAGTCACCTGCCGCTGGTACGTACTTCATTCGTGTGTGTGGCAGCTCTCCCCCTTCCGTACTGGTCTCGAACCCTTCGACGATCTCGACGGGCTCGAAGGGGTTTCCGTTGTACTTGAGGAGACTGGACATCTTCTCGCCGTATCGTCCCAACTCGCGCTGGATAAGCCCACGGAGCTGGCCGCTGGCGTTCATCTCGACGACGACGGCCTCCTCGACGCTCTCGAGGAACGCGGTGATCTCCGCCTCGGCGAGCGGCATCAGGTCGGAGACGCCGATGGCCTTCACCGAGTGGCCGGCCTCGTTGAGTTCGTCGACGGCCTCGAACACCGTATCCTGGGTACTGCCCCAGGTGATCATGCCGTAGTCGGCATCTTCCGGGCCGTGATAGGTCTGGTGGGACTCCTCGGCAGCGTCGAGTTCCTCGCGGATGTCCTGGAGCTTGCCCATCCGGCGGTTCACCTGCATGACCCGGTTCTCGGGGTCCTCGCTGATGTGACCGACCTCGTTGTGCTCGTTGCCGGTCGCGAGGAAGCGACCGTCCTTCTGGCCCGGCACAGAGCGCGGACTGACGTTCGAACCGTCCTCGGGGTCGTGGAGGAACCGCCTGAACTTGCCGGAAGCGTGGTGGGCCACCTCGGCGATCTCGTCTTCGGTCATCACCGAACCGGGGTCGGTGTTGGGCTCCTCGTCGAAGAAGCTCTCGGGGACGTTCCGGAGTTCGCCCTGGAGCTTCTGGTCGTAGGCGACGATCGTCGGAATCTGGTACTCGTAGGCAATCTCGAATGCCTTGCGGGTCTGGGTGTAACACTCCTCGACGTTGGCCGGCGCGAACACGACCCGTGTCGAGTCACCCTGACTCGTATAGAGGATGTGTTCGAGGTCGCCTTGCTCTGTCTTGGTCGGCATCCCGGTCGATGGACCGGCACGCATCGCCTCGACGAGCACGAGCGGCGTCTCGGTCATCTCCGCGAGCCCGAGCGGTTCGGACATCAGCGCGAAGCCGCCGCCCGAAGACCCGGACATGGCCTTCACGCCGGCGTGCGAGGCACCGATGGCGAGTGCCGCCGCGGCGATCTCGTCTTCGACCTGCTCGCTGATCCCGCCGAACTTCGGCAGGTTCTGGGACATGATCGTGAACACGTCCGTCCAGGGAGTCATCGGATAGCCCGCGATGAACCGACAGCCCTCGTCGATCGCACCGTAGGAGATCGCGTCACTGCCCGACAGCAGGACCTGCTCTTCGTCGTGGCCGTCGCCGGTCGGTGCCGACCAGTCGTGGGTCTGGTCGATCTCCTCGTTTGCCAGCTCGTAGGCGTCTTCGAGGACGTTGAGGTTGGCCTCTTTCATGCTGGCTTTCATGTTCTCGCTGATCAACTCCTCGAAGTACGAGACGTCGATGTCCAACAGCGCTGCCGTCACGCCGACACCGGCGGTGTTTCGCATCACGTCGCGACCGTGTTCGCGGGCGATTCCGCGAAGGTCGACGGGATAGACGTGCCAGTTGTTCTCCTCGGCACGCTTTTCGAGTTCGATCGCTTCGATGTCCTCCTGGTCGAACAGCCCCTCGTCGTAGACGATGATACCCTCCTCGTTGAGTTCATCGAGGTTCTCCGACAGCGGCTTCAGTTCCTCGTCGCCGTAATAGGCGTCCTCGCCGGGGTTGCGAGCGAAGCTGTCCCCGAGCGTGAGGAGGAAGTTGTATCCGTCGCCCCGTGACTCGACCGGCCCGTTACCGGCCCGTACCTCGACGTACGTGTGACCACCGCGGATCCGTGACGGGTAATGTCGATGTGTGAATACGTTAAGTCCCGAACGCATCAGGGCCTTCGCGAAGTTCTGGCTCGTCGAGTCGATTCCGTCACCGGAACCGCCTGCGATTCGCCACATGAGGTCTTCTGGCTCTGGCATAGCTAAATCATCGGCCCCCTGCGGGCGCCGTATACCAACCAGGATTCGCCCGGACAAAAGCGTTGTCACTGACTTATTCGACAATGATTATTATAATTCTGTCGTATTCGACCAAGTAATTTACCGGGAGTTGTTGCCGGTTCCGGTCCCGGATGGTTACAAATGGTATAACAGACAGCTAGCAGGGGTGCTGTGGTATTTCGTGTACCTACCGCGGCTGTTGACGATAGATCAGGTTGCGCTGGATGTCGTTGGCCCCCTCGTAGATGACCGGGATCCGGACGTCCCGGTAGACGCGGGCGATCCGCCGGTCGGTCAGCACGGAGCGACCACCGTGCAGTTTCATCCCTTGCTGGGCGCAGTCGGCCGCGACCTCCGTGGATTTCGTCTTCGCGAGCGCGGCCCAGAAGCCGGCGTCGTCGCTGGCCGCGACCTTGCTCGCGGCCCGCCAGGTCAGCGCGCGCGCCGCCTCGAACTCCAGGCGCATCTCCGCGAGCGTGTGCTGGACGGCCTGGAAGTCGGCGACGTCCCGGCCGAACGCCTCCCGGTCGTGGACGAACTCGTTTGCCTCCTCGATGGCAGCAGCCGCCAGTCCCAGACCGTGGCCGCCGACGATGACCCGGCCGTGGTTGAAAAACTCCGCCAGGATGAAAAAGCCCGCTCCCTCTGCACCGATCAGGTTCTCTTCGGGGATCCGGCAGTCGGTCAGTTCGATGTGGGCCTGCTTGCTCGCACGGAAGCCCATCTTCTCGGGAATGTGTTCGGCGTCGTAGCCGTCGGCGTCGGTGGGAACCACGAAAAGCGAGTAGTTGCCGTAGCGGTTGTCCGAATCGTCGCCGGTTTTGGCGTAGACGGTCACCCAGTCGGCCTCGACACCGTTGCCGACCCAGTACTTCTCGCCGTCGAGCACCCACTCGTCACCGTCTCTCTCGGCGGTGGTCGTCATCCCCGCGAGGTCACTGCCGGTCTCGGGTTCGGAGACGGCCAGCCCGGTGAGTCGTTCGTTCGCGGCGACCGGCCGAAGGTATTCGTCTTTTTGGGCCTCGCTGCCGTGGTCAGCCAGGATCTCCGCGCCGAAACTCGCGAGCTGGAGCGTCAACGCGATCCCGGCGTCCGCGCGGTAAAACTCCTCGGCGATCGCCAGTACTTCTTCCAGGTCGAACCCGCGTCCGCCGTACTCCTCGGGGATGTCCTGAGCGACGAGCCCGGCGTCCATCCCCGCTTCGAGGATCTCCCAGGGATACTCGCCCCTGCGGTAGTACTCCTCGGCGTTCGGAGCGATGTGCTCGGCGGCGAACGTCCGTGCATCGCGTTTGACCTCGCGTGCGTGCTCCGGGACGATCCCGTCGTCGAGTAACTCCATGATCTATCGTGTTGTATCGGGGCGATAAATACGCGATGGAACCGGAAGAAACGCCGGGAGAGTTTGTCGAGTCGAGCGGTGGTCTGCGGACCTGGTAGGTCCTAGACTTCGATTTCTTGCATCAGGTCCACCAGTTCTTCGAGTTGCGGGAACGTGTAGACGGTGACGTCGATGTCGGAGTCGAGCGCGTGGATGTGTGAGTCGAACATCAGCGCCATCTCTGAGTCTCGGCCGCCGACGAGTCGGTCGACCATGCCGCTGCCCGGTCCGTAGGTGAACGTCGGCGTGCTCATGTCGATGGTCGTCTCGAGGACGTTCGCCCACCCGTCGATGAACCCCGACGTCATGATGTTGCCGATCTCCTCGATCGCGGATCGTTCCATGTCGGTGAAGCCGCTCCCGTTCGGATCGGCTCCGCCCATGTCGCCGAGCATCCCCTGGGCGAGGTTCTTGGCGTTGGTGTAATCGAGCAAAAAGAGGACGTGACCGTGGGGCGGTTCCTGAAGCTGGATCGAGATGCCGATTAGCTTCTCGTCACCGACGTGGGTCTTGATGTCCGGGATGTCGATGAAGTTGATCTTCGTGATCTCCATCTCGGTTTCCATCCCCGTCATCTGACTGAGATGGTCGGCGACGGTGTTGCCCCCTTCTTTGGCCATCTTGTTGAACAACGCGAGCTTCCGGATATCGAGCATCAGACTCATGGTGACGGTGAATTACCGTCCTGTTTCGGCCCCACCCTCATAAGTTGTAGTCCCGTCAACTACCGCGCCCTCCTCGCTCGGTCACCCGTCAACTACCGCGCCCTCCTCGCTCGGTCACCCGTCAACTACCGCGCCCTCC
>JBMCBU010000004.1:0-28917 GCA_048623335.1 Halapricum sp. | reverse complement strand
CGTGGCGGTCCCGTTGGAGAGCCGCCTCGACGTGTCCGAACCCCGGCTGGGCGTCGCCGAGCGTCGTCGGCGTGGCTTCGACGAGCACGTCGTAGGCCGACTCCAGCGCGCCCCCGGACTCTCCAGACCCGACAGTCCCCTCGCTGTCCTTGCGTTCGAGGACCGCCCCGACGTCCAGCCCGTCGGGATCGACCGCTGCCGAGGTCGAGTCGACCATCGCAGTGACCGTGTGGCCGTACTCACCGGCCAGTTCTGCAACGGCGCTTCCGACAGCGCCCACACCTGCGATCGCCAGTCGCATCAGACACCACCTCCGACCGCCAGCGGCTCGATCACGCGCAGGTCCTTCTCCTCGGCGACCCGCCGCACGGCCGCGAGGGTCTCCTCGACGGCACCCCGATCGGTCTTCAGCCGGAGTCGCGCGCTCGACTCGCCGTCCGTACCCTCCGGCGCGGACAGTGACAAGTCCGAGACGGCCCCGTTCTCGGCGCGTAACTGTGAGAGCGTATCCGAGAGGTCGGTGTCGACGAGGTGGCCGACGAGCACGACCGTCAGTTGCTCGCTGTAGCGTTCCTGACCGGCCTGGACGACGTTCACTCCGGCGTCGCGCAACGCCTCGACGATCGTCTCGAAGCGCTCGGGCGTCGCTTCCAGGTCCACCTCGACTGGGATGTGGCCGCGCGGCGTGACGTTACCCCGCTCGTGGAAGATCGACAGCAGGTTCCCGCCGTTGTCGGCGATCGGTTGTAAGGCCCGCAGGAGTTCGCCGGGTTCGTCGACCAGTTCCAGTCGTACCGTGTACGCCTGGGTGCGCGTCTCGCTCATCGGACGCTCACCCCGCTCTCGATCGGATTCATGCTATCTGGCGTACGCTGGACGATGTGAAGAAAGTTCGGACGGGAACCCGACGGCGGCCGTCACGAGCTGACGTGTCGCGTTGACCCGGCGCAGTCAAATAGCATACAGCTATCACCTCATCGAACCACTATGTGGACATGGACATCAGGCCACGAACGCGTAGCGCGGCGCTCGTCCGCGGGACTGTCGCAGGCGCTCTCGGTTTCTTCGCCGGCTATCTGCTCACGTGGATCCTCGCCGGGACGAAGATCGCGAATCTCATGATCGGCGGGGTCTTCGGCGGCGGCGTGCCTGACTGGCGGGCGGTCCTGTGGGTATTTTACGACAGTCACTTCGTCGGCACGCGGACACCCGAGATATTCGGTCCGGGCGGCGACCGCTGGGCCGGCGGTGACCTCATCGACACAGTCGAGCTGCTCGGCGTCGAGTACCTCTATCTCGTGCCCGTCGTCGTCCTCCTGATCGGGGGCGTGACGACGGCACATCTCGCTGGCGCGAGAACGACCAAGGACGGAGCGATAGCGGGCGTTACGCTCGCGCTCGGATATTTCTCGCTCGTGGCCCTCGGGCTGTTCGTCGCCACGCAGGGCGGCGTCGCGCCCAGTCCGCTCCGTGCACTCGTGATCGCAGGCGTCGGTTATCCGATCGCGTTCGGTGCCATCGGCGGTGCCGTCACCGGTTTCTATCGTGGTTCAGCGACCGAGTCCCGTCGCGGACAGCAGACGTGACCGGCGCTTCGTCCTGTCCGAGACTCGGGGACGTGATAGGGATTCGCGTAGAAACCCATCGATTCCGCTCGGGAAATCGATATCCATCACCCGATCGGAGGTGGTATTTGTCCGATCGGCCACGCGAATCACTATGAGTGTCGGCCGAGAAAAACAGTGGCGTCGAACGTCATCGTGATCGCTACAAGTCTGTTCCCGGCCGACCGCACGGCTCCATGCGGTCCCACCGGGAGTTCGTTATAACGGCCACCATCAGCGCGGCGGGAGCCGACCCACGTCCGCAAGCATCGCCGTCGCGGTCTCGGGACCGCCTGCGCCCCGGCCAGAGAGGTTCAGCCGCCCCGCGTTTTCGGTCTCCAGCTGGACGATGTTGGTCGTCCCGGTGACTGCGAGTTCGCTGTGCTCGGGGACGAGTCGTGGCCCCACGCGGATCGCCCCGCCCGCGACCTCGCCGATCAGCCGGATCGTCCGGCCGTCTTCCTTGGCCAACTCGAGTGCGCTCTCGGGGATGTCCTTGATCCCCGCGACGGTCGCGTCCTCGAGGGTGTACTCCCGATCGTCGTCGAGGACGTTCGCCAGGATGACACACTTCAGCGCCGCGTCGGTCCCCTCCACGTCGAAAGACGGATCCGCTTCTGCGACGCCTAGATCCTGGGCCTCGGCGAGCACGTGCTCGTACTGGAGTCCGTCCCCGGCCATCCGCGAGAGGATGAAGTTGGCCGTCCCGTTGAGCACGCCACGGGCGGCGGTGATCGTCTCCGGCCCGTAGTCTTCGATCGTCGACAACGCCGGGATCGCACCGCCGACGGTCGCTTCGAAGCGGACCTCGCCTGCGCTCGCTTCGGCCAGCTCCATCACCTCGCCGTATCGCTCGGCCATCGGTCCCTTGTTCGCCAGCACGACGTGGCGGTCCCGTTGGAGAGCCGCCTCGACGTGTCCGAACCCCGGCTGGGCGTCGCCGAGCGTGACCGGCGTCGCCTCGACGAGCACGTCGTAGTCGGCGTCAAGTGCGTCCGCTGGGTCGTCCTCGCCCAGGTGACGGTCGCCCTCCTGCTGGCGTTCGAGCGCGACCTCGACGTCGATCCCGTCCGGATCGATCGTCGCCGCCTCGACGTTCGCCATCGCGGTGACGGTGTGGCCGTACTCGCCGGCCAACTCCGCGACGGAACTTCCGACGGTCCCGGTCCCGACAATAGCGAGGCGCATCAGATCTCACCCCCGGCAGCCAGCGGCTCGATCACGCGCAGGTCCTTCTCCTCGGCGACCCGCCGCACGGCCGCGAGGGTCTCCTCGACGGCACCCCGATCGGTCTTCAGCCGGAGTCGCGCGCTCGACTCGCCGTCCGTACCCTCCGGCGCGGACAGTGACAAGTCCGAGACGGCCCCGTTCTCGGCGCGTAACTGTGAGAGCGTATCCGAGAGGTCGGTGTCGACGAGGTGGCCGACGAGCACGACCGTCAGTTGCTCGCTGTAGCGTTCCTGACCGGCCTGGACGACGTTCACTCCGGCGTCGCGCAACGCCTCGACGATCGTCTCGAAGCGCTCGGGCGTCGCTTCCAGATCCACTTCAACTGGAATCCGCCCGCGCGGGGAAACGTGACCCCGCTCGTGGAAGATCGACAGCAGGTTCCCGCCGTTGTCGGCGATCGGTTCCAGTGCAGCCAGGAGTTCGCCGGGCTCGTCGGCCAGTTCGAGCCGGACCGTGTAGGATTGGGTTCGCGTCTCGCTCATCGGACGCTCACCCCGATATCGGAAACACTCATCGTTAGTTTCGTGTGGTAGCGGCGATTGTAAGTCAATTTCGTATCCACGGTGTCCCGGGGGCGAAAGCGGTGGATCGGACGGGAGGAGGTCGCCGAGCTACCCGACAAACTCGAAGAGCGTCCCGAGCAACAGTCCGGCCCAAAGCAGGATCGAGACGGCGAGTAACCGGTTTCGATGGTAGTCGCGCGTCCCCCGATGAGCGGCTCCGGCGGCGATCAACCCTAGCGCCAGCACGACACCGACCCGCTGGAGGACGACCTCGATGGGCAACACCTCGACGCCGAGGAACCCGTAATCCAGCAGGAACGCGACGGCGAGGGCGCTCGAACCCGTGATAGCGGCGTCCATCCGCCGTGTCATCGTCCGGGCGAACGCGTAGGTCGCAACCGGGATGCCGACGGCGATGAACGGGTACAGCAGGGCCGCGATCGCGTGCATCGAGAGAGCAGGCACGTACCATTCCAGCAGGACGCCGGCCGCACGGACTCCGAGCACGAGTGCGACGACACTCCCGAACAGCAGGCCGTGCTGGACGGTCACCCGGTCGACGACCGCCCGGATCCGCTCGCGGTCGGCCGACGTGAGCCGCCTTCGCCAGATCTCGCGGCCGGAGACGAACCCGAGCGCAACGGCCGGCAGGGCGACGAACAGCTCGACGACCGTTGCCCACCCGTCGGCGTCCGAGGGGCCGTCGTTGTCGAAGTACGACCGCCAGACACGGTCGACGGACCGTTCGGCCATGAACTCGCGTTCGACCTGTCGCTGGCCCTCCTCGACGCCGTCGACCGCGTGGCGTAGCGTGAACCAGTCGAAGTGTTCGGTGTGGACCTGCATGGCGACCCACGGCTCCTCCTCGGGGACCGGCGACTCGTAGAGTCGGATGTGCGTCCGCTTCCCGTAGTAATCACCGTTGTGTAGCTGTTCGGTCTCGCGGATCCACTCGCCCGTCTCGCCGTCGTGAACGTAGGCGTACCGGGCAGTGCCGGTCGTCTCGCCCCATTCGATGGCCGTCCCGGTGAGGTTGACCTCCTGGGGAGCGTGATCGGTCGGCTCGGCGGGCTGCTGGCTGTCGTCGGTTCGGTTCCAGGTTTGCTCGTCGCTGGATCGCAAGGCTGTGACGACGGTGTCGGCGTCGGTCCGTACGACGACGTTTATCGGACTGCGCTTGTGGAATTGCTGGCTCGGGCTCAGATACGTCCAGACGCCACTGTCGTCGCCCTCGAAGCGGAACAACTCGCGCTCGTCGCTGTCGGCCGTCTCCACAGAGAGCGTCTGGGTCGTCGGCGTGGTGAACACGACGAGCACCCCTCCGAAGACGACCGCCAGTGCGAGAGCCGTTCCCGCGATCCTGAGCCTGCGACGCATGATTGTGATATCGAGTCGGCACGAGTATCATTCTGGCGGTCACCGACGTCCCGAGAGCCAACCTACAAGGCCGGCCAGCACGTTGAGACGCCAACGCGATGCAGTCAGAGTCGTCGGGACGAGCAAGCGGGCAGTCGGAGTCGCCGGGAGGAACCGGCGGGCAGTCGACGCCCGGACCGAACGCGTCTTCACCCCCCGGTCCGCGGGCCGAATCGACGACCGGACCGGGCGTCCGCCTGGAGGCACTGTGGCGACTGCTGGTCGTCGTCAAGACGTTCCTGCCGCTTGCGGTTTCCTGGTGGCGCGACCGCCGCCGCTACCTGGTGTTCGGTGGCCGCCGCGAGGTCACAGACGCGCAACGTCGCGAGCGCGCCGAATACCTGCTCTCGGCACTCGTCTCGCTCGGGCCGACGTTCATCAAACTCGGCCAACTGCTCTCGACGCGTCCGGACGTGCTACCACGTGCGTACGTAACAGTGCTCTCGCGACTGCAGGATCGAGTCCCGCCCGACCCCTGGGAAGAGGTCGAGCCGTTGCTGGACGAAGAGATCGGCGACGTCGAGTCGGTCTTCGAGTCGTTCGACCGCGAACCGATCAGCGGCGCGAGCCTCGGGCAGGTCTACACCGCGCGATTCGAGGGCCGGCGCGTGGCGGTGAAAGTGCTGCGACCGGGGATTCGAAAGCGCGTCGAGGCCGACATTCGGGTGCTCTCCGTGCTCGTCCCCCTGTTAGCCCGGCTTGCGCCCCCATCTCAGCAGTTCACCCTGGAGAACCTCACCGAGGAGTTCGCGGCGTCGATCCGCCGGGAGATGGACTACGAGCGTGAAGCCGACACACTCGAACGGATCGCCGCGAACTTCGACGACGATCCGAAGATCCGTCTGCCTGCGGTCGAACACGGACTCTCGACCGATCGCGTACTCGTCATGGAGTACGTCGACGGGGCCAAAATCACCGACCTCGAGACGCTCGAACGGCAGGGAGTCGACCGAGCCGCAGTGGTCGAACGGCTGGAAAATGCGTACATCCGGATGATCGTCGAGCACGGACTATTCCACGCCGACCCGCATCCGGGGAATCTGGCCGTCCAAGACGACGGAACGATCGTCTTCTACGACTTCGGGATGGCGGGGTATCTCGATGCACGGACCCGCGAGCAACTGTTCGAGTTCTACGTCGCCGTCGCCGAGGACGACGTCGACCGAATGATCGACGCGTTCGTCGCGCTGGGTGTGCTCGATCCGGCCGCCGACCGACAGCTGATGGCACAGGGGTTCGAGCTCGTGCTGGAGAGCTTCCGCGGCGAGGACATCAGCCAGTACCAAGTTCAGGAGCTGTTCGAGCAATTCCAGGGGACGATGCAGGAACTGCCGATGCGCCTCCCTCAGAATCTCGCGCTGGTCGTCCGCGTCTCCAGCGTTCTCGAGGGTGTCTGCCGGACGCTCGATCCCGATTTCGATTTCGTCAGCGTCGTCAGAGACTACGTCGCCGACCGGGCGACCGAGACCGCGACAGCAGAGCGGGTGCGCGAGGAAGTCCGCACGCGGGCGGTCGACCTCGAACGGAGTCTTCGACGTGCGCCCGTCCAGCTCGAGGAGACGCTGGACCGCCAGGAGCGCGGCGCGCTCGGCGTGTCGATGGGTATCGAATCCAAGGAGAGCGTCTTCGGACGGCTGGCCCGACAAGTCGTCCTCGGGAGTGCAACCGCGGCCGCTGTCGTCGCCGCCGCGGGACTGTACAGCGTCGGAAGCGGCTCGTGGGCGGTCGCCGCAGGGGGCGCGGCCCTGGTGTTCGGCGTCTTCACGAAACGCGCGTTCCGGAGCACGGGGCCGCGTCGGGAGGTCCAGGCCGGAACAGCGATGGCCCAGCGCAGTCTCCGGAAACAGCACCAGGGCGAGGGCAAGCAGCGGTAGCGATCTCGGTCACTCAGCGATGCCCCAGACGTCGTCGTCCCAGTTTCGGCTGCGGACGTCATAGACGGGTTCGTCGCGATCGAGGTCGTCGATCCGACGGCGGTCCTCGTCGTCGAGGTCCCAGTCGAACAGCTCGATGTTCTGCCGGATGTGCGTCCCGGAGGTCGACCGGGGGAGGACGACGACGTCTTTCTCGAGTGCCCATCGAAGGACGACCTGTGCCGGCGTGCGGCCGTGCTTGTCGGCAATCGCCTCGATGGTCGGATCGTCGAGCACTTCCGTCCGGGCAAGCGGCGCGGCGGCCTCGACGACGACGTCGTTGTCCTGGCAGTACTCGACCAACTCCGGCCGCTGGAGGAAGGGGTGGAACTCGATCTGGTTGACGGCGATCGGGACGTCGGTGACGTGCAGCGCGGCCGAGAGCTGATACCGGCTGAAGTTCGAGACGCCGACGTTGCGGACGAGCCCGCGATCGTGTAACGTCGCCATCGCGTTCAGCGTCTCCCGCAGTGAGATCGCCGGATTGGGCCAGTGGATCAGGTACAGGTCCAGGTGGTCCGTGCCGAGCCGATCCAGCGAGGACTCGCAGGCGTCGATCACCGACTCGTAGTCGAGGTGCTTCGGCAAGACCTTCGAAGTCAGGAAGACGTCCTCGCGGTCGTGGTCGGCGAGGACGTCGCCGATCTCTCGCTCGTTGTGGTAGCCTTCGGCGGTATCGAGGTGCGTGTAGCCGGTTTCGAGCGCCGCCGAGACGGCTGTCTTGACCGTGTCACCGTCGAGGCGGTAGGTACCCTTGCCGACGACTGGCAATTCGCCGTCCGGAAGCGTGGCTGTCGGTACAGACATCACTCGGACGTTCGACGCCGACGCGGTAGGGTTTTTCGCCTCGGCCGAACAGAGACGACACGACGGCTTGCTCGATCGTGCCAGTCGCGTGTCCGTTCGTCACGGTCCCGCTGTACGGGCTGTGGCGGCAGGCGTACCCGTATACTGGTGGCTATACCGTTTCGAAATGATTCGGCACGACGATGTGCCGAATAGCTGGACGAATGTAGAGCCACCAGGAATAATTGAGGAGGCCCGGACAGTCCCGACATAGCGGACCGTATTGCCGTTCTAGTGGAACTTATCTCCGTGGTGAACGTTGAACTAGCCGGCGGGTCCCCGATGCCAACCGCTTCCCCCAGTTGGTATCATCCCTCAGTTCGCCCCGCCGCTGTTGATCGACCGACGGGGATGCCTTTCCCGGCATCCCGTCTCCTGTCCTTCCGGAACGGACAGACGGCAGTCCCCAGCAGCCGCGCGCAGCCCCTTGTAGAAGTTTATATCCGATCGAGGGCCCACGCATGGTATGTCCGGACACACAGCGGGAACGACCGCCCGGTCAGTGGCCGCGTCGCTGGGTGTCGAGTCGCTTCTGGATCCGATCTTGCCGGAGCCGGATCAGCAGGCGTGCACCTGCACGACGTCCGTCTCGGAGAGGACGCTGACGGTCGACGCCACGGATTGCAGTGGTGATCTGGCGGCGTCGCCGGCCTGTCGACGGACGGTCATCGAGACGATGATCGATCACAGCATCACGGGACTGAACGTCCGTGATCGGGGTCTGGAGTACGGCTACAGTGACCGAGCGATCGACCTGCTGGCCGCGACGGCTCGATTCGTCGATCTACTCGGTGGTCGGCACGATCGGCTCTCGGAGACGGCCGGGACTGACCCACTAACCGTCGCCGAAGAACTGCGCGACCGCGTCGATCCGATCGCGAACATCGGACGCCGATCCGGGCTCCTCGACGCCGCGGCCGGGATCGACGACTACGAGACGGTGTTGTCACCGACGGTGGGGCTGTCGATCGGACAGTACTTGCTGGACCAACGGGTCTCCGACCGGGCGTCGCTCCGCGACGTCATCTCCCTGAAGACGGGAAGCGAGGCGCGGATCTACGATCGGCCGGAGAGCGTTCCGCTGTATGCACTCGATCTGGTCGACATGGATCTCGACGCCGACCAGCGCCAGCTCGTCATGGACGGCTACGAGGCGATCGCGAACGGACTGGTCGACGGACAGCGGCTGGCCCCCGAAGCGATCAAGTACGTCGCCGACGGGTCGGTCGATCCCCGTGTCGCGGCTGTACTGGAAAAGCACACGAGCGGCTACGGGATCTTAGAGGACTTCTTCGCCGATCCGCGCGTGACCGACGTGTACGTCACGTCACCGGTCACGACCAATCCGGTTCGCGTGGTCGTCGACGGCGCGCTGATGTCGACGAACGTCTACCTGACCAAAAGCGGCGGGGGCGCGCTGGCCTCGCGAGTCCGAAAGACCAGCGGCCGCGCGTTCTCGAGGGCAAGCCCGACTGTCGACGCGACGGCATCGTTGAACGACGGCACCGGCATCCGGGTCGCGGGCGTGACCGATCCGGTCGCACAGGGAGTGGCCTTCGCGTTCCGCGAGCGGGCCGAGGAGGCGTTCACGCTTCCGACACTGGTCGCGAACGGAACGCTTACCGCCGAGGTCGCGGGGTTCCTCTCGGTCGCGGTCGAGCGAAACGCGGCGATGCTGATCGCCGGGACGCGAGGTGCCGGGAAGACGACACTGCTCGGGACGCTACTGTACGAACTCGAACCCGGAACCCGGACGGTCGTCATCGAGGACACGCCGGAACTTCCGGTCGAACAGCTCCAGCGGGTCGACCGCGACGTGCAGGCGCTGCGGACCGGGACCGGCGATGGCCCGGAGATCACTGTCGTCGACGCGCTGCGGACCGCTCTCAGGCTCGGCGACGGGGCACTCGTCGTCGGGGAGATCCGCGGCGAGGAGGCACAGGTCCTCTACGAGGCGATGCGCGTCGGCGCGAACGCCAACGCGGTGCTCGGGACGATCCACGGCGACGGGGCCGCCGACGTCTACGAGCGGGTGGTGTCTGACCTGGGCGTGTCGCCGTCGTCGTTCGGCGCGACGGAGCTCGTCGTGACAGTCCAGGCGTATCAGACGCCGAGCGGCCGCAAGCGCCGCCTCTCCCGGATCGAGGAAGTCATCGTCGAGGACGGGGAGATCCGATTCGAGTCGCTGTACGAGATCGTCGGTGACCAGATCGCCTCGACAGACCGGATCGACCGCGGTGAGAGTCGACTCGTGGGACAGCTCGCGAAACCGACCGAGGAGTACGCCGACCTCATCGAACTCATCGACGCTCGCAGGGAGTTGATCGCCGAACTCGCAGCAGACGGGACGACCGATCCCCGTGAGGTCGCTGTCGCCTACGGAAACCGCGGCACCGACCAGACAGCCAATCGATCGACCGCGCTCGACGTGCCGTGGTGAGACGATGCTCGCAGCCGTCATCACCGTGCTCGCGCTGCTCGCCCCGGTCGACGCGGAACCGTCGGCCGATCTCGCGCACGCGGTCGCGTTCATCGAAGCACCGTACGACCCGGAGACGGTCGTCCGGGCGGGGTACGGTGCCGGAATCGTCAGCCTCGCGTTCGGCTTCGGGCTGTTCGCCCTCGTGGCTATCCCACCGTTCGTCGTCGTGTTGGTGACGATCGGACTGACGCTGAGTTCGATACACGCGGTCCACGAGCTGCCCGGCCTACTCGCGGCGTTCAAGCGGACGCGGGCGCTGGGCGAGGCGCCGAACCTCATCGGTCGGGCAGTCCTGCGGATGGAGATCCACCCGGCCACTGAGACGGCGGTCGGGTTCGCCGCGGAAACCGGGCGAGGCCCGCTCTCGGAGAGCCTCCAGTCGAGCATCGACCGGACGATGGGGACGCCCCAGACGGGGCTGATCGACTTCGCCGAGAACTGGGCCGACGACTTCCCGGCGCTTCGACGGTCAGCGCACCTGCTCTCGACGGCAGAGAGCGCACCCGAAGGCGAACGTGCGCGGACGCTCGATCGGTCGCTGGATGCGATACTGAACGGCACGCGGGAACAGATGGCCGACTTCACGAACGCCATCCGCGGCCCGACGACCGGGCTATACGCGTTCGGCGTGATGGTCCCGATGGCGGTGATCGCACTGGTCCCCGCCGCCGCCATGGCCGGCGTCCCGGTGTCGGTCTGGGTGTTCGTCGTCCTCTACGACGTCGCCTTGCCGGCGGTGCTGATCGGGGCCAGCGTCTGGCTTCTGGTCCGACGGCCGGTCGCGTTCCCGCCGCCGCAGATCGATCGGAACCATCCCGACGTCCAGAACCGGCTGTGGTTGCCGGTCGGTGTCGGCCTCGCTACCGGCGCGATCGGGTACGTCGTTCCGTCGCTGTCGACGTTCGACCTCGGGTACCTCTCGCCGGTCGCCGCCGTCGGGACGGGAGTCGGCGGCTTCCTGCTGTCGTATTTCGATCCGATCACCGACGTGCGCGAGTACGTCCGAAACGTCGAAGACCACCTCACTGACGCGCTGTATCTCGTCGGTCGCCAGGTGTCGGAAGGGGAAGCCGTCGAAGCCGCGCTCAAGCAGGCTGGCGACCGGGTGCCCGCCGAGACAGGCGAGGTCTTCGAGCGGGCCGCCGGGATCCAGCAGCGACTCCACCTGACCGTCGACGAGGCGTTCTTCGGCGAGTACGGCGCGCTGACGGACATTCCGAGCGCTCGTGCACACGGGACGGCGTCGCTGCTCTCGATCGCCGCCGAGGAAGGCCAGCCGGCCGGTCGTGCCGTCGTCTCGATGGCCGACCACCTCGAAGAGTTACAGGAAGTCGAAAGCGAGGCCAAACGTCAGCTGTCGGCGGTCACCGGGACGCTCGATACGACGGCCGCGTACTTCGGCCCGCTCATCGCCGGGACAGTGCTGGCGCTTGCAGATATCATCAGCACGACCGACTCGATCAGTGAGTTCGGGGCCGAGCCGCTGGCGACCGAACCGCTCGGCATCGTCGTCGGCGTGTACGTCATCATCATGTCGGTCGTGCTGACGACGCTGTCGGTCGGACTCCGCCACGGGCTCGACCGTCCGCTGGTCGGCTATCGCGTCGGCCAGTCGCTGCTATCGGCGATACCGCTGTACGTCGGCTCGGTCTTTCTCGTCGGAAAAGTGATGTGATCATTTAAATGCGATCGCCGGACCAACGTCGATATGGATCTGGAGGCACCGGCTGATGGCTGGTACGTCTGGATGGGGGTCGCCCTGGTGAGCGTCGCCACGATGGGGGTCGCGCTCGGGCTCCCCTCGGGACCGCCGCCGGACGCCAACGCGGCGGCCAACGCGATCGATCGCGTCGCCGGAAGTGCTTACGAGGGGGACGCGAGCTACGAACACGACGCCCGCTTCTACTGGGTCGACGGGGAACGAATCGCGATGAAAAACGACGACGGCGTCGCGAAGGCGACCCTCGCGTACGGTCCCGCCGTCCCCGTCGAGGAGGACACGAAACTCGAGGCGATGCTGCACGGCAGGGATATCACAGACGAGTACTCGCCTCAGTGGCACCCCACACGGAAATCAGAGCGAGAGCAGTTCCACGAGGACGTCGAGGACGCGATCGCACGCGTCGATTCCGCGGATCCGGAGTGGCGCGGGGCCGACGGGAGACTCGACGTGCGCGTCGTCGATTACACCTGGGGAGGTGAGCAGCACCGTGCCGTCCTCGTCGACATGTGACCGTGATCGCGGTCAGACCGAGCCGATCGCGGCGCTGTTGGCCGTCGTGGTGGTCGCGATGGCGGTCACGATGTACGGCGGCGTGCTGCTGGAGTTGCTGCCCGGACAGTCGGATCGGGCACCGACGGAGGTGACCTCCGAGCGTGTCTGGGGGGAGATCGAAAGCGACGGCGTCTACGATCTCGGGACGCTGTCGAACTCCTCGAGAGCGGTCGACCACTCGGTGGTGCCTCGGGGATTCGACGTCTACGTCAACGTCACCTACCTCACCGACGACGGCTGGAGAGAGGACGGGGAGGCGATGTACGCGTCGGACGCGAGTGTGTACGACTCCGATTCACACGAACTGCCGGACCGGGCCGACGTGTTCGTGCGGCCCATCCCCGTCCGGACCGCGCCCGGTGTCGTCGGGTCCGGCCGGCTGTACGTCGCCGCCTGGGAACGCTAACGAATGACACGGAGCATCCAAGACAATCACACGTATGAACGGAAATATCGCGGTCGAGATCCTCTTGGGGATCTCGTTCGGCTTGCTCGTCGGCGTCCTGCCGGCGATCGCACTGGGGGTATTGCACGCGACGGTTGTTTACCTCGCCGACCGGACGTGTCCGGCGTCGGCGATCACGATACTCGCGCTGCCGCTGGTCGGTGCGAGCGCGTCCTATGCCGACGTCGTCGCTCTCGAAACGGACGTGGTCGCCCGAAGCGGGGTCGTGTTCGTCGTCGGGGTGTTGCTGTCGGTGTTCGCCGCAAGTCAGGGCGAGCGTCTCGCGCGGGCGCTCCCGCGGAACGTCGGTGTTGCCGTCAGGCCGGAGCGAACGCTTTCTGCGGACGCGATCGACGCGGTCGACGGGCTCGGACAGATAGCGGTACGGCCAGCTAGTCGGATCCGAGATCTGGAGGGACACCCGCCGCTGTCGCCGGCGTTGCGTTCACAGATCGCCGAGGATAGCTGGCGCTTCCCGGCCGATCTCCCGCTCTCGGAGATCGCGTCTCGCCTCGAAGCGAGACTCGTCACCGAGTACGGCCTCGATGGAGTCTCCGTCGAGATGGATCCGCAGGGCCGGGCGACGATCGCGGCGGCACCGCCGTCGAAGACGCTCACGTCGAGACTCGACGCGGACCACAGGGCAGTCTCTGTGAGTGCGATCGTGCCGACCGGACTGTCGCCCGGAGACACCGTCATCGCCCACGCGGACGGATCGTCACTCGAGGGGACGGTCCTCAGCATCGGGACGAATCCGGCCGAGACCGAACACGACGGGACGGCCCCCGGCGGCGAAACGCGGGTTACACTCGGCGTTCCGACCGCGGAGGCGGGCGAGTTACTCTCGAGGGATCGGGCCCGCGTCGTCGCGGTCTCGGACGGGACGACAAGCGCCTTCGAGGCCTTCCGTGCGCTCTCGGAGGCGGGCCGGTCCGTCCGGAAGGTACTCGTCGGCGAGGGCGATCCGGCCGAACTCGACGGCGACGTCGACGTCCTCGCGGTCGAGACGCCGGATGGCGGCTGGGAGTTCTCCCCGGCCCGCGAGTCACTGAAGCCGGGTCGGACCGCGTTCGTCTCCGGGACGACCGGAAGTGACGTACTCCGTCGGTTCGGCGCGACCAGCGGGGGTGACGGCTCGTGATCCCGCTGGCGATCGTCAGCGAGTGGACGGTTCGGGCACTCGTCCGGATCCTCGGGTTCGGGTTGCTCGCCGGCGTCGTCGTCGTGACCGTCGCGTTCGCTTACCGGTGGTACAGCCGACGCCCCCTCGCTCGCGGCGTCGGGCTCCTCGTCGGACTGCCAGTTCCGGCGGCGTGGCTGTACAGCGAGACGATAGTCGGTGGCCCGCTCGTTGCCCCGGCAGGACTATTCGACCGGGCGAGCGGCGCGTACGTCCTCGGCGTGTTGGTCGCCGCTGCGGTCGCCTCCGAGGGCGGTCGCCGGATCGGCGACCAACTCGCGCGTGACGTCTACGACATCGACGACGTGACCGGACACGGACCTGCGGCGACGCTCGTCCGCTCGGCGAACCTCGTCGTTCCCGTGACGCTGCCGGAGACGATCGAGCGACTCGACGGTTACGAACCGGTCGGAGAGGCCACGCGGGCGAGGCTAGCCAGTCGGACGATGCTGTTTCCGCGCCGATTGGATGCCGACGAACTCGGCGACCGACTCTGCGAGCGCGTCCGGAGCGACTTCGACGTCGACCACGTCCATACGGTCGTCGCACCCGACGGGACGGTCGAGCGGTTCGCGGTCGGTGCGCGTCCGAACGGACTCAGCCCACGACTCCCGCCCGGCATCGGTGCCGTCGGCGTCGAATCAGACCCACCCGCGACGATCGGAGCGGGCGATCCGGTCGAGATCTGGTGCGACAGTGCCGGCACGGCCCAGCCGATCACGACCGGGAGTGTCCGTGCGACCGAAGGCGACGTGACGACGGTCGCCGTCGAACTCGAGGACGCGCCGTCACTCGACGACGACCGGCGGTATCGACTCCTCGTGCGCTCGGAGACGGTCGACGACGGTCGCGAACTGGCCGAACACGTCTGGGAGAGTGACGCGGCAGTGACACACCGGTCAGTGGTATCCGGAGGTCCCCTCGAAGGGGAGTTCGTCGGCTGGTTGCCCGGTGACGTGCTCCTGATCGAACGGGACGACGAACCGATTCCCTTCCCCGAGGGCAGCCTGACGCTTCAGGCCGGCGATTCGCTGTACGTCCTCGGGACGCCGTCTCAGCACCACCGACTCGCCGGGTACGAGCCGAACGCGGATCGGACCGCACCGGAACGGGCGGGCTCCCGACGAGAGCGGTCGGGTTCGAAGAGAGAACGACCGAGTTCCGAGCACGAACGGGTCGCTCCAGAGGCGTGATGGCCGTTCCCGACGACAGCGCTGACAACGCGCGGGCGTGAGCGACTACGTCTCGCCGTCCAGCACTGCCCGGAACCGCCTGCCTGCGTCGGTTTCGGCCTCGATCGCGGTCTCGATCCGGTCTGAACACCACCCCTCGTCGAGAAAGCGTTCGTAGACGGGGAGTCGCTCGGACAGCGGGACGCTGGCCTCGGCAGCGATCTCTTCGAGTCGGTCGACCGCCGGCCAGGCGTGCTCGGGGTTGATGTGGTCGTCGGTGACCGGTGAGACGCCACCCAGGTCGTCGACGCCACAGTCCAGCAGATCCGCGACGGGCGCGAGGTTCGGCGGCGACTGGACGCTGACTTCCTCGGGCAGAGCGACACGAGCCATCGCCGTCGCCCGTCGCATCGTCGCCAGGTCCGGCGAGCCGCCGTCCCAGCGCTCGTTCTCGACGACCGGCTGGACGATCACCTCCTGGACGTGATCGTATCGCTCGTGCAGCTCTCGAATCGCCAGGAGACTCTCGGCCCGATCGCGCCAGTCCTCGCCGATCCCGACGAGGATGCCGGTCGTGAACGGAACCCCTAGTTCGCCGGCGGCCCGGATCGTCGCCAGCCGCTGGCCCGGTGATTTCGAACGCGGCCCGGCGTGGGCCCGGACGTCCGCGGTCGTCTCCAGCATCACGCCCATCGAGGCGTTTACCTCCGCCACCTGTGCCATCTGTTCGCGTGTCTGATCGCCCGGGTTCGCGTGTGGCAACAGCCCTTCATCGAGTGCGATCTCCGAGACCGCCCGCAGATACTCGTGAATCGAGTCGTGACCCCACGCCTCAAGCTGGTCGTGTATCGCCGTATATCGGTCGTCCGGATCGTCGCCGAACGTGAAGAGTGCCTCCGTACAGCCCGCCTCGGCCCCGGTCCGGCAGATAGCTCGGACGTCCTCGGGCGACAGCAGCGAGGCCTGCCCCGGCGGATCGTAGTAGGTACAGTAGGTGCAGGTGTACCGGCAGGCCGTCGTCAGCGGGACGAAGACGTTGCGAGCGAAGGTCAACTCCTCGGCCGGCTCGACGTCGGCCGGCGTGACCGACAGCAGGCGATCGACCTCGGACTGGTCGATCTCGATGTCTACATCGTATGCGTCAGCCCCGGGAATCACACCGGCCGGTAGCCGATTCGCAGGGAAAAGCGTACCGCTACCGGCCGACATGCTCGGTCAGCGAGACAGCACAACGGCCCACGATCCAGACGGACGGTGCGTTTGCTACTGCTTCAGACTGGGGCCACACCAGTGCTTTCCGATCGACCGTGTGGAGTCGCGTGGTCGCACCGGCATATCAATCACTATAACGGCCCAGTGCCAACGGTCGGTCCTCGATGCATCCGATTCGGTCGATCCGTGAGTCTACCGGGGCGTTACGTGGCGAGGGGCGCGGTCGAGTGTTGATCGCGATCGCGTCGGGTTGGGGGGTGCTCGTCGGAACGCGGATGAGCTATCCAGTCCTGTTACCGTATTTTCGGGAGGCCTACGGCCTCTCGCTGTCGGTCGCTGGGCTACTGGTGACGATCCTCTGGCTCGGCTCGGCCATTGGCCAGCTTCCCGGCGGGATCCTCGCTGACCGCTACAGCGAGCGGCGTGTCCTGACTGCCGGGCTCGCCGTCGTCGCGGTCGCGCTGACGGCCGTCGTGTTGGCCCCCGGCCCTGCCGTCGTCTTTCTCGCGACCGGGCTCGTCGGGATCGGGCTCTCGCTGTATCCGATCGCCCGCATTACCGTCCTGTCGTCGATTTATCCGGACTCGGTCGGGCGCGCACTCGGGGTGACGATGGCGACCGGCGATATCGGCCAGACGGTTCTTCCGCCCGTGATCGCCGTCGTCGCCGCAGCCTTCGCCTGGCAACTCGGCTTCGCTATGCTCGTCCCGCTCTTTCTCGTGCTCGCGGCGGTCGCCTGGGCAGTCGTCCCCGAAGGCGGGACAGACGCTGGCCGTGACGGGCTCTCGGCCGAGTTGGCACGGGACGTGTTCGCCGTGCTTCACACCCGGACGATGGCGCTGGTCACCGTCGTACTCTTCGTGTACATTCTGGTCTGGCAGTCGTTCACGGGCTTTTATCCGACGTATCTCGTCGAGGTGAAAGGCTTCTCCGAGAGCGCGGCGAGCGGTGTCTTCGCGCTTTTTTTCGGCTTCGGTGTCGTCGTGAAGCCGATCGCGGGAAGCGCCTACGATCGGTTCGGAATGCGCACGTCGCTTCTGGCCGTTCTGGTCGGACCGGTCGCGGGGTTGGCCGCGCTCCCGTTTCTCTCGGGCTTCTGGCCGATCGTCACGCTCACGGCGCTGGTCAGCACGATGCTCGGTTCCGGGGCGATCACCCAGTCGTATCTCGCCGACGCGATCCCGGCAGACATCCGGGGAACGGGCCTCGGTGTCGTCCGGACGACGGCGGCGTCGCTGGGCGCGCTCGGGCCGGTCGCGTTCGGATCGATCGCCGATCGGGGCTACTTCGACGCTGGATATCTCCTTCTCGCCGGGCTGATGGTGCTTATCATCGCTCTCACCGTGCGAATGCCCCGCTCGTCGTATCCCGACGGACCGAAGGCCTCTGAGGTCGACCACTAGCAAAGGCCGTGTCGTGTGCCCGCCGTCGGCACAGTGATCGCGATCAGCACCGGACAGAGTATCGCTGTGCTTAAAAGCCGCGGTGTGAAAGGACGTGTACGGATGAGCGAGAGCCAGCAAAAGCGCCGGCAGAAGTGCATCTCGTGTGGGATCAACGTCACCGGCACGAACGCCGCCGCGTTCAAGTGTCCCGAATGCGGACACCAGATCTACCGCTGTGCGAAGTGCCGCAAGCAGAGCAACCTCTATGAGTGTCCCGACTGCGGGTTCACGGGTCCATAACCATGGGAAAAGTCGCTGCCAAGATCAAGGTCATGCCGAACAGCCCGGACGTCGACCTGGACGCGCTCCAGGAACGTCTCGAACAGTCCCTCCCCGAAGGTGCGAAGATCAACGGCTTCGAACGCGACGACGTCGCCTTCGGCCTGGTCGCACTGTTGCCGACCGTGATCGTCCCCGACGAGTCCGGCGGGACCGAGTCCGTCGAAGAGGCGTTCGCCGAGGTCGAGGGCGTCGAGAGCGTCTCCGTCGAGAACGTCGGTCGCGTATAGGTCGTCTCGCGACGTGTGCTGTGGTCGCGTGTCAGAGCGGGCCACGACAGTGTCGGAACGCACGTTTTATATGCCCGACCGGACTACCGGACGGCAAGAATGCCCAGTTCGAACGGTCCGCTCGAAGGAACACGGAACAAGCTCAAGAACAATCCCCGTGACCGGGGGACGTCGCCGCCGCAGCGTGCCGTCCAGCAGTTCGAGGACGGCGACAGCGTCCACCTGGCGATCGATCCCAGCGTCGACGAGGGTCGGTTTCACCCGCGGTTCAACGGCCACACCGGCACGGTCGTCGGCACGCAGGGGAAAGCCTACAAGGTCCGGATCGGAGACGGCGGCGTCGAGAAGACGCTGATCGTCAAGGCCGCTCACCTCCGCCGCCAGGAATAAGCGATGACCATATTCAAAGAGAAGCTCGAGGAGGAGTACCTGACCCTCGCGGAGGCAAAGGAGGTCCTCGAGGACATCGAACGCGAGCGGGCGCTCGACGAGGACCGAGAGATGCGCTACGAACTCACGCGGGCCGTCGAGCACGTCAATCGCTTCGCGACGCTCGACGTCGAGGAGTCCGAAGCGTTCGTCACCGAACTGCAGGAGCTAGAGAAAGTCGACGAGGCGACCGCCTACAAGATCGCGAACCTCCTGCCCCAGGACCGGGACGAACTGCGGGCCGTCTTCGCTCAGGAGCGCTATTCGCTGTCGGGCGAGGAGCTCGACGACATCCTCAACGTCGTCGCGAAGTACGCCTGATACGGATTCGGCTCTTGGGGGCGTCGGCCGTCACTCCTCGACGCTTGTTTCTTCTTCCTCGTTATCCTCGTCTTCGCCGTCCGTGTCAGCCCGACGAGAGACGTCGACGCGGTAGTGCTGGAGGATGTCGCGGCCGAGCAACACGGGATACTGCATGTGGCTACGGTCCTCGACGCTGGCGGTGACGGTGTGGCGACTCCCGCCGACGGCGACGACGAGATCGACCACGGGGCGGCTCTTCGATGTCTTCTGGCTGCCGGACTTGATCCTCGTGATAGACTTGATAGGGCCGGCCCCGATGTCGGCGGCCAGGCCGGTGTCGATGCTGGTACGCGTTGCACCGGTGTCGGATTTGGCGAGGACGGTCTTCGATCCGCTGGTCCCGCTGACGATAACCTCCTCGATGTAGCCGATGGGCTGTGGCTCACGGGTGGTGGTGGGAACGGCGGTGGGCCGACACGTCGGCACCGAGTCGTCGAGGACGGCTGCCAGTTCGGCGACGCGATCGGTGTCGACAGTGCCGCCGGCCGCCTCGATGGCGTGGGCGGCGATATAGGGCGCGGGGCTGCGACCGGTCGCCGCATAGAGACCCTTGAACCCCGCTGTGGGATTGACTTCGAGGACGAGCCAGCCGTCCTCACCCTCGACGAGGTCGACGCCGGCGTAATCGAGCCCGACGGCGTCGGTGGCCCGGCGGGCGAGCTCGAGGACGGACTCGGATATCCCGTCGTCGGCGTCGACGACCTCGCCGCCGAGAGCGACGTTCGTCCGCCAGTCGTTCTCGGGTGCGTAGCGGAACATCGAGCCGACGACACGATCGCCGACGACGTACACCCGGAGGTCACGAGCCCGGTCGTCAGCGTCGCGCTCGATCAGCGATTGGAGGAACGCATAGCGGTTGCCGACACGAGCGTTGACGCGGTCGCCGGGGCCGACCCTCCAGGTACCGCCGCCGTTGGTCCCGATAGCGGTCTTGTAGACGACGTCGGTGCCTGCGGCGGCCAGCCAGGTATTGAGCCGTTCGGACTCGAGAGCCAGCAGCGCGTCCGGAACCGGCACGTTCGCATCCGACAGTACTGCCGCCGTCGCGACTTTGTGTATCGCCGTCAGCGTCGCGGAGGGACCGTTCAACGTCGGGCGCAGATGGGCGAGGGTGCGGGCCAGGCCGAGTTCCTCGCAGGGCTCGGTCGACTTCGAGAGCAACAGGCGGTTGATGACGACGTCGACGTCCGGCTGGAGCGTCATCTCCCCGTTCGTGACGTCGACGACCGTGTTCTCCCGGCGGAGCCACGCCGGATCGTGGCCGAGCGCCTCGACGGCGTTGCAGATCGCCTTGGTCTCTTTGCTGTTGTGGAGGCTGAGAATTCCGACGGTGACAGGGGTCGAGGAGGTCATGTCTGGTAGTGATTACTGTGACGATCGACCGGTGTGACCACACTCGTGCGGTCGACCCGGAACAGACGTCCACTAATCACGCTGAAAGACGCGGCCACGAGCAAAGAACTCTTGGCCGCGCGTCACCGGACGCGTACGGTCCTGTCGGCATCGGCGGGCACACGAGATCGACGACCGGTCGTCACACGTTTTAGCCGTCCACGCCTCCGGAACGGCATGGAGCAGCCAGAGCCGTTCACCTACGACGGTGGACGGGTCGATCCCGGAGAGACGCAGAACGTCCGGTATACCGTCACCGAGACCTACCTCGGTGAGCCGGTCAAGATGCCCGTGACGATCGCGGTCGGCGAGCGATCAGGGCCGACGCTCGTCATCACGGCGGCGACGCACGGCGACGAACTCAACGGCATCGAGGTCGTCCGGGAGGTCGCCCACGAGTGGGACCACTCGGAACTCCGTGGCCGGCTCGTCTGCCTGCCGGTCCTCAACGTGCCGGGGTTCCTCGCCCAGCAGCGGTATCTGCCGGTCTACGACCGCGACCTCAACCGGGCGTTCCCCGGTGATCGGGCCGGGACGGGTGCCCAGCGGATGGCCGCGCGCATCTTCGAGAACTTCGTCGCGCCCGCCGACCTGGGGATCGATCTCCACACGTCGACTCGCGGGCGGTCGAACATGCTGCACGTCCGGGCGGATATGAACGACAGGACAGTCGAACGAGTCGCCAGGGCCTTCGCCTCGAACGTCGTCATCGACAGCGAAGGGGCGGAGGGAACGCTTCGCCGGGAGGCGACCGCCGCCGGGACGTCGACGATCACCGTCGAGATGGGCGAGGCCCACCGCTTCCAGCGGTCGCTCATCGACCGTGCGCTCGAAGGCGTCCGATCGGTGTTCGCGGAGTTCGGGCTGCTGGAAAGCGAACACGTCAACTGGCCGGGCTGGCGGGCGGTCGTCGAGGCGTCCGGCGAGAAGACCTGGCTGCGGGCCGACGCGGGCGGACTGGTAGACGTCCACGTCGAGCGCGGGGCCTTCGTCGAGGAGGGTGAGCGCATCGCGACCATCGCCAACCCGTTCAAGACGGCCACGACGGCAGTCGAGGCACCGTTCGATGGGGTGCTGATCGGCATTCTGGAGAATCCTGTCGTTTACCCCGGCAACCCGCTGTGTCACCTCGTGAAGATCGACGAGCGAACCAGGACGGCGATCGAGTACGACCGGGTGCAATCTGCTGGCTTTTAAGTACACTGTCGCCGTACAGACTGGATATGACCACCGGCAACCGCGACGACGAGTCGAGCGCGCCCACAGGGGTCGTTCTCGACCACCTACCTCACGGACGCTCGGACGACGAGCGGCCCCAGTACGAGAAAGAGCCGCTTGCGTACGCCGTCTCTCTCGAGGAGTTCCGTCTGTTCGAGCTCGTCCTCTCCGAGGACGCCGACGTCTCGATCGGCGATCGGATCCCCATCGAGCGCGGTGACGACATCGAGCGCGCACGCGAGATCGAGTACGATGATCTCTCCGGTGGCGCGCGGTCCGAACTGGCGTACGCGATCGAGGACATCGTCGACGATGACGAAGACCGGTTCGTCGAGTTCTACAACGACGCCCAGCCGATCACGACCCGGCTGCACGCGCTGAACCTCCTGCCAGGAATCGGCAAGAAACTGCGAAACAACGTCCTCGATGCGCGCAAGCGCCGCCCGTTCGAGAGCTTCGAGGATATCGAGGCGCGGGTCGGCGGCCTCCACGACCCGAAGGACGTCCTCGTCGAGCGGATCCTCGAAGAGATCGAGGAGACAGACCTCAAGTACCGGATCTTCGCCCGGCGCAACGACTAAAATGGACGACACGGACTTGCGCGATCCCGACGCGCTGCTTTCCCGTGCCGGCGTCGGGGGGAACCCGGACCGCGATCAGCACTTCCTGATCGACGACCGGGTGCTCGACCGAGTGCCGACCTACGCGAGTGAGATCGGCGCCGATCTAGGTCACGTCCTCGAGATCGGTGCCGGGACCGGCGCACTCACCGACAGGCTGCTCGCGGTCGCAGACCACGTCACGGCCGTCGAACGCGATCCCGACCTGACGGCGTTTCTCCGCGAGGAGTTCGCCGCCGAGATCGACGCCGGACGGCTGACCGTTCTGGACGGCGACGCCCTGGACGTCGAGTTGCCCGCGTTCACCGCGTCGATCTCGAACCTCCCCTACGGGATCTCGAGCGAGATCACGTTCCGGCTGTTGCCACGCGGGGTGCCTCTCGTGTTGACCTTCCAGCGGGAGTTCGCCGATCGGATGGCCGCCGAACCGGGAACCGACGACTACGGCCGGCTGTCGGTGACAGCGGGCCATTACGCCGACGTCGAGGTGGTCGAGCCCGTACCGAAAGAGGCCTTTTCGCCGCCGCCGGCCGTCGAGAGCGCGATTGTCCGGACGACGCCGCGAGAACCCGACTACGAGGTGCCGAGCGACGAGGCGTTCATGGACCTCGTGAAGGCGATTTTTACCCAGCGTCGCAAGACGCTGCGAAACGCGATCCGGAACACCGCCCACATCTCCGGGCTGGACGACCCCGACGCGGTCGTCGCGGCCGCCGACGAGACGCTCATGAGCAAACGGGCCGGTGACGTGACGCCGGCTGAGTTCGCGAAGCTGGCGCGGCTCGCGATCGAGGTGGGCGAACCGTGAACGGGGCGGGCGTGCTGGCCATCGAGTCATCGATCGTCGGCCAGGTGTTCGTGACGCCGGGCGAGCGATGGCTGGGGACGCTCGCGGTGCTCGTGGGCGTGCTGGCGGGCAGTTGGGCGGTCCGACAGATCGGTCGCTGGCTTCGGGCGCGCTACGATCCGCGCGGGAGTCTGCTCGAAGCCGTCCAGGCGGCGCTGATCGTCGTCTTTTCCGGGAGCGCGATCGTCGCCGTCCTCGCGATCTGGGACGCCAGCGCGGAGGCGACGGCCATCTCCGAGGTGCTCGATCCGGGCACGACAACGATCGTCCGCGGGCTGGTATCGCTGTTCCTGCTCGTCGGGGCCTGGGGCGCGACGGTGTTCGTCAAGCGCGTGACCGGCCTCCTCTTCGAGGAACACGACGCGTTCTCTCGCCACCAACACGAGGTGACCTTTCACGTCCTGCAGCTCGTGTTGTACTCGCTTGCGATCCTGGTTGGACTGGCCGTCTGGGGCATCAACCCGTCGGATATCCTGCTCGGGGCCGGGTTCCTGAGCGTCGTGCTCGGGTTGGCGGCTCGTCAGACCCTGTCGTCGGTGCTGGCGGGGTTCGTCCTCCTCTTTGGTCGGCCCTTCGACATCGGTGACTGGGTCGCCATCGACGACCGAGAGGGCATCGTCACCGACGTCTCCGTGTTCAACACGGAGATTCGGACCTTCAGCGGCGAGGACGTGACGATCCCGAACGACGCGGTGACAGAGACGGGAGTCGTCAACCGCTCTCGACGGGGGAAACTGCGAGTCGACGTCGAAATCGGCGTCGACTACGACGACGACGTCGAGCGCGCCCGCGAGCTAGCGACCGAAGCGGTTCGCGAACTCGACCGCGAGGAGATCCGAGCCCGTCCACAGCCACGGACGATCCTGACGGGCTTCGGCGATTCGGCGGTCGTCCTGGAGGTGCGGTTCTGGATCGACGACCCGACGGCACAGCGACGCTGGGCGGCACAGACGGCCGTCGTCGCGGCCGTCAAGGAGGCCTTCGAGCGCGAGGGAATCACCATCCCCTTCCCCCAGCGGACGCTCGGCGGGCGGCCGCCCGAAGGGTTACAGGTTCGAACCGAAACGCCGAGGGTATCCCCCGACGAATCGTCGGAGAGATGAGCGACGACCGGCCCGAACTGGCCAGCCTGCGCGGGATCGAGCAGGTGTACCAGCCGGCCGAAGATTCGTATCTGCTCGCCCAGACCGCCCGCGAGTACGTCGCCGACGGCGATCTGGTGCTCGAGGTCGGAACGGGGTCCGGCTACGTCGCGGCCGCGCTGGCTGAGACGGGTGCCGACGTCGTCGCGACGGATCTCAACCCCGTGGCCTGTCGCGAGGCACACGAGACCGGACTCCCGGTCGTCCGGGCGAACCTCGTCGAGCCGTTCCGGGAGGGCGTCTTCGACGCCGTGGTGTTCAACCCGCCGTACCTGCCGACGCCCCCCGAACGGGAGTTCGGCGACTGGATGGAACGTGCGCTCTCCGGCGGTGAGGACGGTCGTGCCGTGATCGACCCGTTTCTCGAGTCCGTCCGTCGTGTCCTCACCGAGGACGGCGTCGTCCTCCTGCTCGTGAGTTCGCTCACTGACATCGAGGCCGTACGCGAGCGTGCGACAGCCGGCGGCCTCGCGTCCCGGGAAGTCGCCGAGGAGTCCCATCCCTTCGAGCGCCTCGTCGTGCTCGAACTCCGGCCGATCGGAGAGTGACCCGCCTTCATCGTGACCGTTGTCCCACTGGGACCGCACAAAGGTGTGCGGTCGATCCGGAAGACGGCGGTTATTACCACACCGTATTTTCTCACAGTCTATCTATGATATTTTACAATTGTTAGATAGGCATGTCGGTCGAATAGGACGGACAGAGGCCGACGATGGCCGAGATCATCGCACTGTCGGACGAAGAACGCTCAGAGCCGAACGAGCAGGTAGACGGGCGGCTCGGGGAGGCGTACCTCGCGGAGGGGCCGCTGTCGTCGTACCTTGGCGACGACGAGGAAGTCGCGTTCGTCCTGCACGCGAAGCGGGGTGGCATGACGGTCGAGCGCGACGGGGGGACAGAGACGTACAAGCCGACTCGGGGCCACCGGACGGTCGTCGCGATTACCGATCTTCGGGTCGTGATCGCGATCGGTGGAGCGGACGGTGGTGGTGACCGGGTCGTTCCGATCCCGTTCTCGGCTGTCACGCGTGTCGAGACAGATAGCGGGCTGTTGCGCGAGCGGCTGATCGTCCGCACCGAAGCAGGCGAGCGCTGGTCGATGCCCGCCGGTGGGGATTTCGATCCGGTCGTCGCGTATCTGGAAGACGCCCTGGAGGCGTGGTCTCGGGCGGACAGGTTCGCAGTCAGAGTCGAGGATCACCTCGCGACCGCGCGTGAGCACCTCGAAAGGGGAGGGCCGGAGGCGGCACGCGACGCGGCCGAGGAGGCCGTTGCGGCGATCGCGGCGGGCCGCGAGCAGGTTCGCACGTTCGATATCGGCGACCAGGTGCTCGCGCATGCGGGATTCGACGACTATCGCGCGGACGTCCGGTCGATCCAGCGGCGGGCGCTCGCCGCGCGTGCCGAGGGACACACCGAACGTGCCGACCACTACGAGGCAGAGGGACGACTTCGGGCAGCTAGCGAGGCGCTCGCTGACGCGCTCGAGGCCACCGAACAGGCGCTTTCGATCGACGCCGGGGAGCCTTCGGACGAGCAACTCCAGGAACAGATCGAGACCGTCCGGCGCGAGCAGGACCGCCTGAAAGCCCAACCTCGCGAGCACGCGAGGACCGAACTCGACGACGCCCGCTCGCTTGATGACCCTCAGCGGCGCGCCGAGCGGCTGAGAGACGCGCTCGCGGCACACCGCGACTGGCTCGGCTTCGCCTGGGGGCCGAAGTCGTCGTTCGCGGGAGATCCCGACGAGATCCGGACGCGAATCCTGGAGATCCTAGAGGAACTGCTGGATGCACGGACAGCTGTCATCGAGCGATTGCTCGCGGCCGCCGAGCGACTCCACGCGGGCGGCCGAACGGAACAGGCGCTGGCGGCGTGCGATCAGGCCGACGACCACCTCGATGAGGCCAGACGCGTCGTCACCGAACTGGCACCCGAGCAGAAGGAAACACTCACGCAGTGGCGTGTCGAGATCGATCACCGGCGTGGGCTGATCGAACGCGAGACGGACGGAACCGCCGGCGGGGCGACAGACGACACAGGATCGGTTGCCGGTGGGACCACGAAGGCAGCCGAGTGGACGACACCGGGGTGGGTGACGATTTCCGACGAACACAGAAGCTCCCGTGACGCCGAACTGGGCGAGTCGTCCGGCCCCGACGCCGAAGAGGCCCTGGGCGGAGATCGTCGCGTCACGGCCGAGGCGGAGATCCGGACGATGGATGAAATGGCTTTCACGAAGTTCGTCGCCACGTGCTGGAACGCTCTCGGCTGGGAGACGACGATTTTCGCCCATTCGAGCGACCAATACGACATCATGGCGATCCGCAGACAGTTGATCGACCTCCGCGTGCTGATCTGGACGGTCCACCGTCCGGGCCGTGACCTCGACGCGTCGACCATCGACCGCTGTGTGACCGACCGCAGCAACGTCGAACGAGCCGACGCCGCCGCGGTCGTCACGACGGCGGACGTCTCCGACGCGGTCCGGGAACGGGCCGCCAAACACGACATCAAACTGATCGACCGCGAAGACCTGCTCGATCTCCTCGAGGACGAGGGCCTGGCGGGTCTCGTCCTCGACGGTGATTACTGACAAGCATTCATCGAAGTAGTAAATATTAAAGCTCGTCATTCCATATTCGTGGGCAATGGCAGACATCGTATCAACGACACCGGGACTGTATCCGTTACCGGACTGGGCGAAAGACGATCTATCGCGGCTCAAAGGCCATCAGAAAGGGGATCTGATCAGCGGGGACGAGGGCGAAGAGATCGTCTCCGTCTACGAGGAGGCACGGGCCGACGTCCTCGAGGTCCAGCAGTCGGCCGGCCTCGACCGGGTCGTCGAGGGACAGTTGCGCTGGGACGACATGCTCGCCCATCCGCTTGCGATCCACGACAACGTAGACACACGCGGGATCGTCCGGTACTACGACAACAACAACTTCTATCGCGAACCCGTCGTCACCGGCGAGCTGACGAGCGACGGGGACGTCGCGGCGGAACTGACCGCCGCGGACGAGCAGGTCGATGCGGGACTGCAGGCCGTGCTGCCGGGGCCGTACTCGCTTGCGGAGCTGGCGACCGACGAGCACTACAGCGACGGCGCGGCCTTTCTGGCTGCCGTCGCGGACTTTTTGGCCGGCGAGGTCGAGCAGTTCCCCGACGTGGAGACGCTGCTGTTGCTCGAGCCGTCGCTGGTGACCGACCCGCCCGAGGACGGCGAGGACGAACGCGCCAGCGAGGCGATCGACGCGGTCGCGTCGGCGCTCGACACCGAAGTCGTCGTCCAGACCTACTGGGGTGCGCTCGAAGAGAAGGTTCACGCCCACCTGCTGGACGCCGACGTCGACGCGGTGGGGTACGACTTCGTAACCGACCACGAGGCGAACCTCTACAACATCAACGAGTACGGCACGAAAGACTCGATCGCGCTGGGGGTCGTCGACGGGCAGAACACCCTGGTCGAGACGCCCGGCGAGATCCGCGAGCGCATCGAGTGGGTCGACGACCAGACCGCGAACGACTTCGAGACGATCTACGCGACGGCCAACACCGAACTGTTCTACCTGCCGGTGAATCGGTTCGAGGAGAAACTACGGGCGCTGGCTGGCGTGGCCGACGCCGAGGAGGTGACAGCATGACGGACACGCGAGAGCAGTTCCGACCGGAAGATCACGACAACGACCACTTCCTGCTGACGACCGTCGTCGGTTCCTACCCCAAGCCCGAGTGGCACGACACGGCCAGAGAACTGTTCGAGGACCCCGACTCGGACTTCGACGTCGACGACTGGGAAGAGTCCAAAGACGACGCCGCCCGGCTGATTACCGAAGAGCACGAGCGGGCCGGCATCGACGTCGTCACCGACGGCGAGATGCGGCGCAACGAGATGGTCGAGTACTTCGCCCACCGGATCGACGGCTACGAGTTCAACGGCCGCGTGAAGGTCTGGGGACACAACTACTTCGACAAACCGTCCGTGGTGGACGAGGTCGCCTACGACGAACAGTGGCTGGTCGAGGAGTTCGAGTTCACCGACGACGTGGCCGACGCCCCCGTGAAAGTGCCGATCACCGGCCCGTACACGCTGGCGTCCTGGAGTTTCAACGAGGTCTACGACGACGAAGAGCAGTTGACCTACGCGCTGGCCGACCTGGTCAACCAGGAGATCGAGGCGCTGGTCGAGGCCGGCGCGCGGTACATCCAGATCGACGAGCCCGCACTTGCGACCACCCCGGACGACCACGCCATCGTCGGCGAGGCACTCGAACGGATCGTCAAGGACGTACCCGACGAGGTGCGTCTCGGACTACACGTCTGTTACGGTGACTACTCCCGTATTTACCCCGAGATTCTAGAGTTCCCCGTCGAGGAGTTCGACCTCGAACTCGCGAACGGTGACTTCGAACAGGTCGAGGTCTTCAAAGAACACGAGTTCACCAAGGACTTCGCGATGGGTGTCGTCGACGTTCACGACGCCGAGGTCGAGTCCGTCGCGGAGATCAAACAGAACATCAAGCGCGGACTGGAGGTCGTCCCACCCGAGCGCCTGACCGTCTCGCCGGACTGTGGCGTGAAGCTACTGCCCCGCGAGGTCGCCTACCAGAAGATGGCTAACATGGTGCAGGCCGCTCGCGAAGTCGAAAAAGAACTGGACGCCGGCGAAAT
>JBMCBU010000003.1:0-32961 GCA_048623335.1 Halapricum sp. | reverse complement strand
ACTTCTCTCTGAAGTAGTCGCGAATCTTTTCGGCCAGGTACACCGGGATCGAGACGGGCTCTTGCTCGACGAAGCGGGCAATCTCCTCACCGTCCGTCTCGCCGCGCGACACGTGCTCGACGACGACCGTCGGGATGTACTCGATCCCGTACTCTTCGACCTTCGGACCGGCTTTCGAGCCGTTCTCGATCTTCTCGACGGGAATCTCCTCGACACGATCGTCGCCGACGCCTGCCGCCTGCAGGGCAGCGCCGAACGTGGGCAGCTGGGCACGACAGTCACCACACCAGTCGCCGCCCCAGACGATATACCGCAAGTCGTCGTACTCGGCGAGCGTCTCGACTGTGTCACTGTGTGCCTCTTCGTCGAAGATGGGATCCGGCTCCATCGTTTCGAGCGTCATGGCCCGTCATTCGACTCCGGCCAATAAAACGGTCGCGGCCGCCTCCGGATTATTGCTCGTCGAACGCAGCGACCAGCTCCGACGCAGCAGCACCGACGTCTCGGTCGGCGACGAACGACGAGATCGCCGTCTTGAGTTCGATGAGTTGCTCGGGTCTGACGCCGAGTCCGTGCGTGATCGACAGCGGCTGTGAGCGCGACGACTCGAAATCCTCGTGCTGGCGCTGGAGGAAGTCGGTGAACTGCCCCATCGAGACGTCCGTTCGCGGCGGGATCGACCCCTTCTTCTGGTTGAATCGCCGCTGTCCATCGGCCGAACCGGCATAGCGCAAGAACGCTTCGACGGCTTCGTCGTTGTCGCTGGTTTCAGAGGCGATTACCGCGTCCATGTTCATCGCGTATCTGCCCGCAGTGCCCGGGAACGGGACGTGCTCCCAGTCGGAGCCGTACCTGAACCCATCGGCCTCAGTGTAGGCACCCGCGGCCCAGTCTCCCTGATGGAAGAACACCGATTCGCCGTCGATGAACCGCTCGTTGGCATCTGTCAGTGAGACATACAGGGCATCGTCGGTGGCCAGTTCGGCGTACGCCGAGACGATGTCGAGCGCATCCTCGATGGCTCGACGGTGTTGTCCGGCCTCACCATCGGTCACCGACTGGTAGACGCCGTGGCCGTGTTCACCGAGCAGGACGGTCTCCCACAACTGGAGGACTGTCCAGGGGTTTTTCATCGGTAACAGCATTCCGACTCGCCCGGTCTCGGCTTCGACCTGCTGGAGGACCTCGACGAACTCCCGGGGGCTTGAAACGCGCGAGGGATCGACGCCGGCCTCGACAGCCAGATCGACGTTGTAAAAGAGGTTGTTTATCCGGTGGATGTTCAGTGGGACGGCATGATACGTCTCATCGAACACCGCAGCTTTTCGGGGCCCGTCGAGGTACTGCCGTTGCATGTCTGTCTCGGTCCAGACGCTCGATACGTCCGCGAGGACGCCGGCTTCGACGTACGGTGTGAGATTCTTGCCGGGCCACTCGATCCAGGCATCCGGCGGTTCCTCCTTGAGGATTCGGCTCTTGACGACCAGGCTGAGGTTCTCGTCGGTGACGTCTCCGAGCGACACCTCCGGATGACGGCTCTCGAACCCCTCCAGCAGGGCGTCCATCGCTGCCTCGCCGTCTCCGCCGACCATCCGGTGTAAGAGCTCTGCCCCCGACCTGGAACCAGCATATCGATTGCCGGAATTTGACATGTTCCTCCGTTTCTCGCGGCCGATATTCAACCTACCGCCGTGGTTCTCAGGACTGGTACTGGTCGATCATCCAAACAGGACGTGATGCGTCGCGGTTCTTCCGGGTCTTTCTCATCTCCGGATACCACCTGATCGAAAACAGAATTTGATAACCGGCAGAAGGATATATATGATCGATAGCGGAACGTGGGTACATGGGATTCTCTCTCGACCGTGGGACAACTGCTTGGCTCGCGTTTCAGCTAGTTCACGCGCTCTATCAGGCACTCTTGCCGTCTGTCGTTGCCGGGCCGGTGTACGCGCTCTCTGCGGCCGGTGGGTTCGTCGTCGCTGGGGCCACGCTGCTATACGCCGGCTGGCAACTCGACGTGCGGCTCGAACGCCTGCAGGCCGAAATCGAATCGCTCACTGCGGAGCGCGAGACCGTGACACGACAACGAGACGAACTCGAGGCGGAACTCGAGAGGGTCGAACAGCGACTCGAAGACGCTCAGGCGGCGCTCGCGGACCGGCCGGACATCGCCAGTTCGACAGCACCGGCGACGACTGACGGTGGTATGCCGGCTGCTGAGGGCGGTCCTGGAAGTGACCTGCTCGCGGTCCATACAGAGACGATCGGACGGGTCGCCGAGGGTGACCTCCGCCAGCGGCTCGATGCGGAGACGCCCGACGAGACGGTGAACGACCTGTCACGGGCGTTCAATGAACTGACCGAAGCCTTCGAGCAGACGATCGACGCGGCGAGCGAGTTCAGCGGGGACGTGGCCGACTCCAGCGAGCAAGTGACGGCCGCGACCGAGGCTGTCAGAGAAGCCAGTGAAAACGTCGCGACCTCGATCGACCAGATCGCTGCGGTGTTTCGAGACCAGCACCAGCAGATCAGCCGTATCTCCGAAGAGATGGGGGACATGTCGGCGACGATCGAGGAGATTGCCGCTTCGAGCGACGAAGTCGCCCGGAAGGCCGAGCGGACCGAACGCCATACTGTCGATGGGATCGAAGCCGCCCGCGGCGTCGCAGACGCCATGGACGAAGCCGGCGAGCAGACCGAGACCGTCGTCGAGGCTGTCGAAGTGCTCGACGAACGGATGGAAGAGGTCGGGCAGATCGTCGACATGATCGACGACATCGCCGAACAGACGAACATCCTCGCGTTGAACGCCTCGATCGAGGCCGCCCACGCATCCTCGGGGGAGGAAACCGGATTCGGCGTCGTCGCCGACGAGGTCAAGAACCTCGCAGAGGAGACCAAGGACGCGACCGACGAGATCGAGGCGCTCATCGGCCAGATTCAGGACCAGACCGGCGAGACGGTCGAGGAAATCAACGAGATGCAAGCGACTGTCAAGGACGGCCAGGCGGACGCACAGGAAGGCCTCCAGGCGCTCGAATCGATCCTGGATCACGTCGAACAGACGGCAAGCGGCGTCAAGGAGATCTCCGGCGCGACTGACGATCAGGCAGCGTCCAGCGAGGAGGTTGCCTCCATCGCCGATCAGGCCGCCGAGACCAGCCGCGAACACGTCCGGGAGGCCGAACACGTCGCCGCGATCGCCGAGGAACAGACCCTCGCTCTCGGTGAGATCTACGTCAACGCCAGGATGCTCACGATGCGGGCCAACCAGCTCACGACGCTGTTCGAGCGCTACGAGACATCGTAAGGTGGACGTCACCGCCGGCTTGCATCTCATCGAGGGCCTACTTTTACTACGTCGTTGGCCGTTCGTTCGGATATGGACGTTGGTGTACTGACCGTCCCGCTCGGGGACCAGTCGCGCGAATCGGCTTTCGAGTACCTCGCTGATCTCGGTGTCGACGCGGTCGAACTCGGCTGTGGCGGCTATCCGGGCGCGGGCCACGTCGATCGGTCGGCGTTGCTCTCCGATCCCGACGCGCGGGCCGCCCTTCGAGAGGATCTGGAGGCGTACGATTTGCGTGTGAGCGCGTTTGCGACGCACAACAATCCCCTCCACCCCGACGAGGAGCGCGCGGTCGAGGCCGATAGGGAACTGCGCGAGGCGATCGAACTCGCAGACCTGCTCGACGTCGGGACAGTCACCTGCTTTTCGGGGCTACCTGCCGGCGGTCCGAACGACGAGGTACCCAACTGGGTGACCGCACCCTGGCCGGGCGAGCACGCCGACGCCCACGAGTACCAGTGGCGGGTTGCGACTGACTACTGGGCGGACCTGGCGAAGTACGCCGACGGACACGACGTCGACCTCGCGATCGAGATGCACCCGAACATGCTGATCTACGAGCCGACGGGCTTGCTTGCACTCCGTGATCGGACCAACGAGCGCGTCGGCGCGAACTTCGATCCGTCTCACCTCTACTGGCAGGGCATCGCGATCACCGACGCGATCAGACTGCTGGGCGACGCAATTCACCACGTCCACGCCAAGGACACGCGGATCTACGACGCCCAGGCCCGGACGAAAGGCGTCCTCGATATGACCTCCTACGACGAGGTTTCGGACCGCTCGTGGATCTTCCGGTCGGTCGGCTACGGGCACGGTGAGGACCACTGGCGCGATGTCGTCTCGACGCTGCGGATGGTCGGCTACGACGGCGCGCTCTCGATCGAACACGAAGACGCGCTCACCTCTGCCGGCGAGGGGCTGGAGAAAGGCGTCGAGTTGCTCAAGCAGGTGGTCTTCGAGGAGCAACCAGGTGATACGTTCTGGGCCTGATGGTGGCTCGACGAGGGGGACGCCTGCTGATAGGGATTAGCGTAGCCGATCGGAGGAATCCCACCGCCGGTCGGGTGTCGGATGTCGATTTCCCGAGAGAAATCTATGGATTTCTACGCGAATCCCTATGAGTCTGCTCGCGGTCGACTGTCCGGCGGACAAGTTATTTTTCGATGCCAGCCGAGAGGCTAGCCATGACGCTTTCAGTCGGGATGCTCGGGTACCGGTTTATGGGTCGCGCCCACGCCAACGCCCTCGCTCGATTGCCGATGTTCTTCTCGGACGCGCCCGCGGTCGAACGTGACGTGTTGCTCGGCCGGGACGAGTCAGCACTCGCCGAGGCCGCCGATCGGCTTGGGTTCACACGGACCGCTACTGACTGGCGGGACGTCGTCGACGAGGTGGACGTCTTCTACAACCTCGGGCCGAATCACCTGCACGCCGAACCGTCTATCGCGGCGCTCGAAGCCGGCGTGCCCGTCCTCTGTGAGAAGCCGCTGGCGGTAGACGACGCGGCCGCTGAACGGATGGTTCAAGCGGCCGCAACCGTGGCCGGTCCGACTGCGACGGCGTTCAACTACCGGTTCGTCCCGGCGATCCAGCACGCGAAGCGGTTGATCGAGACCGGCGAACTCGGCGAGATACGCCACTTCCGCGGGCAATACCTCCAGGACTGGCTGGTCGATCCCGACGCGCCATGGAGCTGGCGACTCGACGCCGAACTGGCAGGCAGCGGCGCACTCGGCGACCTCGGCGCGCACACGATCGACCTCGCACGCTATCTCGTCGGCGATGTCGTCGAGGTGTCTGGCCAGCTACAGACGTTCGTCGACGAGCGACCGGCCCCGGACGGCGACGGCACCCGCGAGGTGACCGTCGACGACGCCTACAGCGCACAGGTCACCTTCGAGAACGGCGCGGTCGGCACCCTGGAGGCTTCGCGGTTCGCGACCGGCCACAAGAACGACCACATGATCACGATCCACGGCTCGAAGGGCAGTCTGCGGTTCGGACTCGAACGACTGAACGAACTCGAAGTCAAACTCGAGGACGACCGCGGGTACCAGCGCGTGCTCGTGACCGACGAGGACGACCCCTACGGCGATCGGTGGTGGCCGCCGGGTCACGTCCTCGGATGGGAGCACACCTTCGTCCACGAGAACTACGAGTTCCTCACCGCCGTCGAAGACGGGGGCGAGTACCGTCCGAATTTCGCCGACGGCGCGGCCGTCCAGCGCGTGCTGGCCGCCATCGAGGAGAGCGACGAACGTGGCGAGCGGGTCGGGGTCGAATGAGCGGCGACAGCGACGCCGAAACGGGGCAACTGACACTGGCGTTCTCGCTGTCGGCCGTCGAGCGACTCGAGGATCCGAACGCGGCGTTCGAGAACGCCCGAAACTGGAGCCGCTACGTCGGTATCATCGACGACGACACCGAACGGATCGAACAGGTCGTCGCGGAGTACGATCTCCGGCAGGATTTCGACCTGCAGAACCGGGACAAATGGCTCGCTCTCGAAGCGGTACACGAGACGACAGCAACCCCCCGACACGTCTACGTCGGCGCGAGCGACGACGACATGCGAGTGTCCACCATGTTCGACTGGGAGTACGTCCGCGTCACCGAGGCAGCCGAGAAGGCCGACTGGGCGCTCTCGGAGCCACAGTCCGACCGCGGGATCGTCGCCCGGCTCCTGACGGCCGTTCGGGATCTGATCGGGTGAACACTATGCGAAAACGCCGTGACTCGCTGCGCTCGACGCAGCCCTATCGCTCTTCGGAGTCGAGCACCCTGATCTGGTCGCCCCGTACCGTCACGGGAATCGGAACCGTCGCCTCGTAGAGCTCGACGGTGACCTGATCTTTGCCTTCGTCGATCCGCTGGACCTGGGCCTTCTCGCCCTTGAACGGGCCAGCGATGAGTTCGACGATGTCTCCCTCGGCGATCCCTTCGACGTCGGGCTTGGGCGAGAGAAAGTGCTCGACCTCCGAAATCGATGATTCACCCTGGACGACACCATTCGCGTGAGGGATCTCGTCGAGGATCCGCTCGAAGACCGAGGCGTCGTCGGCCTCGACCATCACGTAACTCGTCAGTGAGTCGGGTGCGAGTGCGGCGTGGATCTCATCTTCTTCGCGACTGATGATCATGTCCGCGACGGTGCGCTCCTGGCTGGCCGTCGTTTTCACGGCGTAGATGCCCATCAGGGACCACCCGGGACGAACGACATGAACGCGAAGATAACGAATCCGAGAAAGCCGACCAGGAGAATCCCGGCCCCGGCGATCTTGGCCACCTGCGAGAACTCCTCCCAAGACGGCGTGCTCGCCAGCTTGAGGACGCGGATATATGACGATAGCTCTGTCGGGACGTGCATATCTGTGGGTTACCCGTCAGCACTTTTCTATCTATCTCTTTGCGACCGCCGCGAAACGCCTCTCGGACCTGCCGGGGCGAGGCCAGCGACAGGACAGCTTGAAACCAACTGCACGCGCACGTTCTCACGTGACAACTCCACAGATCCGACACGCACGAGTGAGCGACCACGAGGACGTTGTCGCGTTCACTCGGGAGACCTGGTCCGAACGGGACGTCGAGGACTACGTTCCGGACGCATTCGAGGAATGGGTCGAGACCGACGGACCGGCACAACGTACCGTCGTCGCGGAGGTCGACGGGAGCGTCGTCGGTCTCTGCCAGGGCGTCGTTCTCACCGATCACGAGGCCTGGCTGCAGGGGATGCGCGTCGATCCCGACTATCGCGAGGAGGGGATCGCGCTGTCGATGATGGAGAACCTGCTCGAGTGGGCGCGCGAGCGTGGTGCGTCAGTCGCCCGCGACATGGTCTTCTCCTGGAACGACGGCGGTCTCGGCCTGTCGCGGGCCGCCGGGTTCGGACCGGCGACCGAAGGGCGGTGGGCTCGCCCCGAACCGGACCCGGACGCTAGTCCCGGACTCGATGCGGTCGACGATCCCGATGCGGCCTGGGCGTGCTGGCAGCGCAGCGACGCCCGCGATCACCTCTCCGGACTCGGCGTCGATCCCGACGAGCCCTGGTCGCTCTCGGAGATTACTCGCGAGCGCTTGCACGAGGACGTCGAGCGAGTTGTCACGCTGGGCGACGAGACGGGAACGCGAGCGACGACCGCACGAGTGCGCCAGCGGGAACGCGAGACCGGCGACGGCGTCGAGACGTGGGCTGTCTACGGCCACAGCGCGTGGGATAGCCCCGACACCGCGCGGGCACTGTTCGAGGCGGTCGCCGCCGACGCTGCCGAGATCGACGCCGACCACACCCGCGTGCTGCTTCCGGAGACCTGCCGGTACGTCTCGGAAGCTGCGGCCGCTGACGGGCGGATCTCCGACGAGCCGTTTTTCGTCCTCGAAGCCGACCTCGCTGGGTCGGTCTAGGCGGCGCTGTTCCCGAGCGCAACATATTTCGCTGTTGTGCGCGTATCTCACAATACAATGGTCGAATTCGCGTTGCTCGACGCCTCGGTCGGAGAGACGCCCGTGCGACGCAACTTCCGTCGAGAACTGCCGGGTGACGTCACAGTCTTCGAGGTCAGCGACGGCGAACTCCCGCCCGAACCCGAAGCGGTTTCCTTCGATGCTGCAGTCATCAGCGGTTCGCAGTGTTCGGCCTACGACGACCAGCCCTGGATCGCAAACACCGAACAGTGGGCGCGAACGGCTCACGAGGCTGGCATCCCGATGCTGGGGGTCTGCTGGGGCCATCAGTTACTCGCGGAAGCGCTGGGTGGGCGGGTCGCCGACATGGGCGAACGCGAACTCGGTTACCGGACCGTCCGGCGCGCCGGCGCGTCGCAACTGTTCAACGGCGTCTCCCGAACGTTCACCGCGTTCGAGACCCACACAGACGCCGTCGTCGAGCTCCCGGCTAACGCCCGGGTTACCGCACGCAACGACGCTGCCCTCCAGGGCTTTCAGCTCGGCCGGACCTACGGCGTGCAGTTTCATCCCGAATACGACCTCGACGCTGCCCGGTGGGTCATCGAACAGAAAGACATCTCCGAGGAACAAAAGCGAGCGGCACTCGATACCGTCACCGAAGACGCCTACGCCGCGGCCGCACAAGCCCGGCTCGTCTTCGAGAACTTCCGTCGCGTCGTCGCCGGCGAGCGCGTCTGTCGGATCGATCCACTGACGTCTGTGGAGTAGTCATCCGGCCACGCAGAATCGACGACAGATTGGCTCTGTCACTCCGGACCGGTCACGTCGGTGACGGTCCCGACGCCCTTCGAGCGTCCCTCCCGGAACACGAACCGTTGGCCTTCTTCGAGACAGTACGGTCGGAACTTGAATCGCACGCGTGCACGCCCCGTATCGCCGGGCAACAGCTGCCCCCCGTCAGGATAGAACGCAGCCGCCTCGCTGACGGTTTCGAGATGGACGACAGGTTCGTAGCCGTCGCCGATCCGCGTCGGGTGGTTCAACACCATCACTTCGGCTTCGAACTCCCGGACTGGTGTCGGATCAGCCTCCTGAGGGACCAGGACCATCCCGCGCTCGACGTCGGCCTCGCGGACGCCCTTGAGCGCGATCCCGACGATCCGGCCGGCTTCTGCCTCGTCGACGCGGTGATAGTGCATCTCGATCGATCTGACTTCGACCTCCCGGAAGGAGCCGTCAGCCATCGGCCCGAGCAGGAGTTCGTCGCCGGCCTCAACGCGCCCGGAGCGGATCGTCCCCGAGGCGACCGCGCCGACGCCGCTGACCTTGTAGGTTCGGTCGATGTACATCTCGAAGTCGCCGTCTGCGGCGGTCTCGGTCTTCGGGAGGCGCTCGAACAGCTCGTCGAGGGCAGCTAACCCAGTCCCATCGACAGCCGAGGTCCGCAGGACGGGAACGACCGTCTCGGAGATCTCCTCAAGCGCCGCATCGACCCCATGGCGGGCGACTGGCAGAGGCGTCTTCTCGACGTCCCGGAGCAGTCGTTCGACCTCGCGTTCGACCTCGGCGACGCGCTCGTCGTCGACGAGATCGGTCTTGGTGATCGCGACGATCGTCGGCAAGTCCGTCGCCAGCAAGATGCCGAGGTGTTCGCGAGTCGTTCGCGTCGGACCGTCGTCGGCCGCCACTGTCAGTAGACCGTAGTCGAGTTTCTGGCCGACGATTCCACGGATGGTCGTCCGTAGCCACGGTTCGTGGCCGACCGTGTCGACGAAGCTGACGAGGCGATCGGCCTGTTCGACCACGCGGGCGCGATCCGACTTGCGGTCTGGGTTGTCCATTCGGACCGGGCCGTCCTCGTCGAAGCCGTAGACGCCGTAGGATAGATCCGCCGAGAGGCCGCGCTCGATCTCGTGGGGCCGAACGTCTAGATACGAGCGCGTGCCGCCCTGGCCGTCGTCGGCCTGGCCAGTCACCAGCGACCCGACGAGCGTGGATTTGCCGTGGTCGACGTGGCCCGCGGTCCCGACGACGATGTGCTCGTCGTCCGCCAGTCGCGTTCCCTCCCGGATCACGGCGACGCCGACGATCCCCCCGCGGTCGACGCTCCACGTCTGGACGTCGGCGATGTGCGCACCCGCCTCGTCGGCCAGAAGTGAGAGCACGTCCATCGATTCCGAAAACGTCTCGGGTTCGATCCCGGCGAGACCACCATCGTCGGTGACGCCGACGACGTAGGTCGCCTCACCGTCGCCCGAGAGCACGCGGTGTCGCAACTGTGCCGCCAGGCTCTCGAAACGTCCCTCGGTCGCGTGGAGGTCCTCGCTGAGTCGCTCTTTGAACTCGACGTTACCCCCCTCTTGCTCGCCGCGTTCGAGTGCGCGCTCGAGGACGGCCCGGTCCGGGCTCATGGGCGTGGGTAATTGTGGCGCTCGTATAAGCCTTGCCCGCATACCGCTCAGCAGAGGTCTATACCGCCATGTATCGGAATTATACCGGATCGACGCCGATCGCTTCGAAAAACCCATCCGCATACGCATTGTCGGTGACACGGTCGGCCGCTGCGAGCGCCGCGTCGTCGGCGTTCGCGACTGCGACGGCCTCGCCCGCGGTTTCGAACGTCGAGACGTCGTTCTCGGAATCGCCGACAGCCAGGAACGCCGACGGCTCCAGCCCGAGTTCCTCGGCCACGGCGTCGAGCCCCCGGCCTTTGCTCACGTCCGGGGATTTCACGTGGTAGGCGTAGCCGGTGTCGACGACCTCCAGCCCGTGGTCTGTGGCGATCTCGGCAAGCGGTTCCAGTGGTTGCTCGCGAGCGACTGCGATCTCCGTCTCGCGCCACCGGTTGACGAAATCGATCTCCTGCCACCCGAGGCTGTAGCCGGCCTCGACGTACGCGTCCGCGACGGCCTGTGCGGCCGCGCGGTCTCCCTCGAAGCGGAGCGTGTCGGTGTCGGCCACCGCGAGGACTCCTCCGTTCTCAGCGATAACTCGCCCTTCGATCCCGGCGAATTGACAGAGTGCGATCGGATACGGCATGGACTTGCCCGTCGCGAGGACGACGGGTGCAGGCCACTCCCGCAACGCCGGCAGCGTCCGATGGTCGATGGCCCCCTGACCGTCGGTCAGCGTTCCGTCGATGTCGACTGCAAGCGACGGCACGTCGGTCATATCCGACCGTGGGACTGGCCGCCATATCGGTCTTGCGGGTGCTTGCTGATCGGCTCGGCTCCGCGCCGACCGGCTCGTTGGGGAAGACGGGCTGTTTCGCTACTGTTTCCGGAGCCGTTCGTAGGCAGCTCTGACGCGCTTGAAGGCCTCCTCGCTCCCGCCGTCGGCGTCCGGATGAGCGGATTTGACTCGTTCGCGGTAGGCCTGCTTGATCGTCTGCTGGTCGGCATCGGGAGCAACATCGAGCCGGCGGGCGGCTTCGGCGACGGTCGGCCCGCCGTCGCCCGTGCCGTCATCGGACGACCGTCGAGACCCAGTCCGTCGCTGTCCAGCACGCTGTTTTCGGGTCCGTCGTCGACGACCCCTGCCGCCGGGCGGTCGCCAGTCCTCGCGGGGTCCGGCTCCGAACCCACCGCGGGCCGTTCGCCTGCCAGCACGCTCGCGTCCGACGTTGTGCTCGGCCTGACGCTGAACGCGCTCGTAGAGACGCGCGGCTAACCGGCCCGTGCCGTGCATCCACAGGAGGTAGGTCACCAGCCCGAACACCGCCGCGACTGCGAGCACGAGCGGGTTGTAGACGATCCCGAGCAGCGCGAGCAGGACCGCCATCCCGCCGAACGCAGCGGCGAGTCCGACCAGCAGGCGTGATCCGTCCACGAACAGTCTTCGGGCAGGCGACTCCTAAACGTCCCGGCAACGGCAGAGAGTGTCACAATCCTCCTCGAGAATCGACGCTCGCTCGTGGCACACCAACCACCAATATAATGCCTCCGTGGGTGATATACGCACACATGAGCGCCACCGGTCTCTGCGATGTCTGCGGGCACCCTGACGTCGACCACGTCTGCGACCGGTGTGGGCGGCTGGTGTGTGAGCGCCACTACGACACGGACCTGGGCGTCTGTATCGAGTGTGCGTCCGAAATCAGCGACGGATCGGACCGTGACGACGTGGACACCTATCGTTTCTGACGACTGTCGGGAGCTGTCGGCACTGAATCGCCTACCCAACGCGGCGTGCAAACGAAGACGGTCCGATCGTCGTCCGGGCCGTAGCCGTCGAACGGTTCGAAATCGAACCCGTTGGCCGACAGAGTCGCCGCGATGTCGAGATCGTCGAACGGCGTCATCGGTCGCGTGTCGACACAGACCCCCCCGTCGGGCGTGACAACCATCTGATCCCAGCGAAGACGGTCCCCGTCGGGATTCATCTGAACCAGCCTGGCGTAGCTCCCGGAGTCGCCCTCCCCGATATCGATCGCGACTTCGTTTCCCTCGGGCGGGAGCGGCGAGTTGTCGAAGACGAACACGCCATCGGGTGCGAGATGGGCGGCAACGTCTTCGATCGCAGGCTCGAGTTGCGCCGGCGGGAGATGGTTGATCACGCCCCGGATCGCGACGACGAGGTCGAATTCCGCGTCGACCGGGATGCCGGGAACACCCGCCACGAGATAGTCGGCCCCGGCCTTCTCGCGGGCACGGGAGAGCATGCCTTCGTTCGGATCGATGGCAGTCACGTCGTATCCCGCTTCGGCGAATCTTCTGGTGTGTTCGCCGGTTCCACAACCGACCTCGAGGAGCGTCAGGTCCGCTGGATCGCGACCGTCCAGCAAGTCCCGGACGAACGCACAGTCCCGGTCGTAGTCCCATTCCGACTGGATGGCGTCGTAGAGTTCGGGATACTCGGTGTACACCTGTTCCATATGCCGAGACAGCGGGTGCGAGCGACGTATATGCACCGACGTTCGAGACGTCTCCGCTCGAACCGGGATCGCAACCCACATTTCCAAGGTCCTCGGCCTACAAGACACTGTATGTCATTCCCTGGCTCGGGAACGGATCTGGAGTGTCGGTGTACGCGGTGCAAGTACAACAACAGCGGAACCTGTGGCTATCAGGGGCGGCTTCTCATCAACCAGAACGGCGAATGTGAGATGATGGAAACCGGGTTCGGGGGGCCACCCGGTCCGCACGGACAGCAAGAGTGACCCGGCAGCATGAAGTGATCACCGGCCCAGCGTCTTCCCATGAACGAGGTAGCCTGGCGATCGGTCGACGTCATCAAGAACAAGAAGGGCGAACCGCACGTCCTCCAGCAGAAAGTCAACGTCTCCACGGCCGGGATGACCAACGAGTCCTCCGGGTATACCAAACCGATGCTCGAACACCGACTGGTCCCACTGGATCAGCTCACGAAGTGACCTGTTGGAGAAAGCCGACCAGTATGTGGCCCAACGGTGTGAGTGCCGTTTCACCGGACGCGAGCGATAGCGAGGTCGCGACGCGACCTCGAAAAGTCGAACGGGGGCCGAGAGGCAGTGAGCGTCGGGTTTTGGATCGTCAACGTTTGCGAGGAGCGGTGCCCACGGCGCGCCGAAGGCACGCGAGGACACCCGACGGAGCACGGTTTAGTAGATGAGCTCGTCGTCGTTTTCGACCATGTATAGCGTGCGCGCGGCGATGTTGACCGCGTGATCGCCGATCCGTTCGAGGTCGCGTATGGTCAGCAGCAATCGTGAGACGTCGGCCATGAGGCGTTCGATCTCCTCGTTGTCGGTCGCCGTGGTGGCCTCCCGCTCGATCAAATCACGCATGACCGCATCGGAGGCGTCGGCACACATCGAATCGATCTCGTCGTCACGGTCGGCGATTTCGAAGCAGGCGTCGACGTCCTCCTTCGCGTAGGCGTCCATCGCGTCTTCGACCATCTCGACGACCCTGTCGCCGATCTCCTGAGCGTCGACCTCGGGGAAGACGTCCCGATCGGCCTCGAGCGTGTACTCGCCGAGGTTCGTCGCCAGATCGGCGATGCGCTCGAGGTCGGTGATGATCTTGAACGAAGCGGCGATAAAGCGCAGGTCTCCCGCGACCGGCTGCTGGAGCGCCAGCAGGTTCACGCAGTCCTGTTCGAGGTCGAGATACATCTGGTTGACCTCGTGGTCGTTGTCGATGACTTGCTGTGCGAGCTGTTCGTCTTTCTGTTGGAGGGCCTTTTGACCCATCCGGACGCGTTCGAGGACGACCTCGCTCATATAGAGAACGTCCCCGCGGAGGTCATCCAGTTTCTCCTGATAGGATTCTCGTGGCATTTGTTCGTATTGTGTGTGGTGGATTTAGATACGTGAGTGTTACTGTCTCGGACCCGTCTCTTCTCGTGGCATCGGTCACCCGAACTTGCCGGTGATGTAATCCTCGACGCGCTGGTGCTCGGGGTTCTCGAAGATCTTCTGGGTGTCGTCGAACTCGACGAGTTCGCCCCCGGTGAGGAACACGGCCGTCTTATCGGAGATGCGGGCGGCCTGCTGCATGTTGTGGGTAACGATCACGACGGTATACTCCTCGGCCAGATCGTCGATGAGGTCCTCGATCTTCGAGGTAGCGATGGGATCCAGCGCGGAGGCGGGTTCGTCCATGAGGATGACTTCGGGATCGACGGCGATGGCGCGAGCGATGCACAGGCGCTGTTGCTGGCCGCCCGAGAGGTCGAGCGCGGACTTGTCGAGTTGATCTTTCACTTCGTCCCAGAGGGCTGCTTTCTTCAGCGACTGCTCGACGACTTGCTGTTCGTCGACGTCCATGTTCTGGACGCGCAACCCGTAGGCGACGTTGTCGAAGATACTCTTGGGGAACGGATTCGGATGCTGGAAGACCATCCCGATCTTCCGCCGGAGTACGACCGGATCGACGTCCTCGTCGTAGACGTTCTTCCCGTCGAACAGGAGTTCCCCTTCCACCCGTGCAGCAGTGATAAGATCGTTCATCCGGTTGATACTCCGGAGGAACGTGGATTTCCCACACCCAGACGGTCCGATCATTGCGGTGACCTGGTTGGCTGGAATCTCGATATTGATGTCCGTAAGCGCTTGGACGTCGTCGTAGAAGACACTGAGATCTCTCGACTCGATGATTGTCGTTGCGTCACTCACACTCACTGTCTCGTTGTCCCGTTCCACATCGATCGAGGAACTCACGAGCGGGTCCGATGTCGGATCTTTGGTCGCGGACTCCGCCGTCGGTCCCGTGCCGGTGCTGTTGTCTGATGTGGGCATGTTTTCTTGAGTCATCTATGATTCCTGGCGTTGAAACTTGTTCCGAAGCAGAATCGCCGTCCCGTTCATGATAAGTAATACCGCGAGCAGGGTCACGACGCCAGCAGCGAGTACCCCCTCACGGAACGCAGGCTCGAATTCGGTCGACCACGTGAAGATCTGTCGCGGCATGGCCGCACCTTGCGAGAAGTAGCTGTCCGGTGCCAAACGTACCGATGCGGCCATACCGATCATCAGCAACGGGGCGGTCTCTCCGATCGCACGACCGAGCGCCAAAATCGTCCCAGTCAATATCCCCGGGAACGCCTGGGGAAGGACGACATTACGAATCGTCTGCCAGCGAGTTGCCCCCATTCCGTACGATGCCTCCCGATGGGAGTCCGGAACAGCCCGAATCGCCTCCTGTGCCGAGATGATGACGATTGGGAGGATCAACAGCCCAACGGCGAGCGCGCCCACGATGACAGCTCCGACGGGCATCTGCGCGATCCGGATGAAGAGTGCCAGCCCGAGCAACCCGTAGACGACCGATGGGACGCCTGCGAGATTCCCGATGTTGATCTCGATGAGCGTGACGATCCGACCTCCCAACCCCTCGTCGGGCGCGTACTCTTCGAGGTAGATCGCTGCGCCGACACCGATGGGGAAGATGAGGACGACGATCGCGACCATCATCATTACCGAACCCACGATCGGTGGGTATATGCCGGCCTGTTCAGGGAACCGCGACGTCGTACTCGTCAAGAATCCCCAGTCGAGCCATGGGTCTGGCGGCGCGAAGCCGACCTGTCGAACGATCACTGCTCCCAGTAAGACGCCAGCGACAACGACGAGCGGGAAAAACAACCCTGGTATTCCCTCACGCCGGCGGATGACACCTTCGGTATACAAGCCCAGCGGTGGAACGACAAACGTGAACAGCACGATCCATCCGTCCACGCTGAGACCGACAATCGGACCGGCGACCACGCCGACCGCGGCACCGACCATCGAGAGTCCGACAAACACCAACACATCGTCCCGACTCTCTCGCCGTCGGTAGAGGATGAACCCGAGGCCAGCCACGACCGGCAGTGTGACCGTTATCAGCAGCATCAACCACCGCGTCGGCAGCATCGGTGCCTGCAGAACGGCTTCGCGAAGGCTGATGATTCGGATCGGAACGAGCACGCCGATACCAGCCTGCTCACCGATCCAGTTTGTTACCGTGAGGACCTCACGTGGCGGGATGCCCCCGATGGTGATAATTGGCGCGAAAACGATAACTCCCAGCCGTTCGAGAGCCGCTTTCGGCCGCAGCCGTCGATGGGCGTAGACGGCAGCGACGGCGGCCGCTATTGCGATGGCGAGCGCGAACAGTTCCACTACGCGTAAGATTTCGATGAACAGTACCAGCAGACCCGCTGCGATGAGAACGCCGACGACGGGAAGTCCCAGCGTCACGTAGGCAACTTCGCCTGCCGGTTCGTCGAGTCGATAGTAGTACCCAGCAAGGACGACGGCTGGGACTACCAGCGTAACGAAATACACGAGGTGCCACCCTGGATCCGCTGAGAGTGGTCTGAGAGCGTCGTTCGTGACGAACAGCAACAACGCGAGCACCGAAACGAGCGCCACTGACGTCGAGGCGAGACAGACAGCTTCGAACGCTCGTCCCCGGAGTCGACTGACCTGGCCTGCCTGTTCCGCCCACGTGGCAGTTGGTTGTTGACTCGCCATCTATCCAGTCACCTCCAGAAGCTGTGTTTGGACCGTCATTCGTACTCCTCCCGGTACCGTGCTGCGACTCGGTTGCTTGCCAGGTTCATGAGGAACGTGATCACGAATAGCGTGAGACCGATAGCGAACATACTCTTGAAACCGGCCCCACTGACGTTGTCCGCGCTGTTTATCTGGACCATCGCAGCGGTCATCGGCTGGTTACCCTGCCAGAGGTTCGCCAGAGGATCCGAGAAGTCGATCAAGCGCGACCGGCTGCCCATCGCGACGGCGACAATCATGGTCTCACCGATCGCGCGCGAAAGTGCAAGGATGAATGACGAGAAGATGCCGGACACCGCCGCGGGGATAACGACGCCGGTAGAGACCTCGAACTTGGTCGCACCCATCCCGTAGCCAGCCTGTCGGAGCGAGTCCGGAACCGCGCTCATCGCGTCCTCGCTGAGACTGGAGACCATCGGGATGATCATAATTCCGACCATCACCGAGGCTGAGAGCACGTTAAACGTGTTCAGCGGCAGGCCAAATATCCGGAGGAAGGGAGTGACGTAATGGAGTGCAAAGATCCCGTAGACAACCGTCGGGATTCCGGCGAGGATCTCGAGAGACGGCTTGAGCACGGAGCGAGCGCGGGTGCTCGCGTACTCACTGAGGTAGACTGCAGCCGCGGTTCCGATCGGCAGCGCGATCAGCGCCGAGATAACTGTCACAAGAATTGTCCCACTCAAAAGCGGTAAGACGCCGAACTTCTCGCGAGAGAGGAGAAACTCGGTCCCGGTGAAAAACGCGAGTGGATCGACGAAACCGAAGAAGTCAATCGCGTTCCATGCGAGTAGAACGATAATACTGACCGTTATGACGACTGAAAGGCCAGCACAGAGAAAAAGAACGTACCGGTAGAGTCGCTCCCGGGCGACACGCCCTGGATCACGGGATGTGATACTGGCTTTTCCTGTGTCTGTGCTCATTGTTGGTGGTCTGGATTGTGGCGTATGTAAAGAAAACGATTTCAGGTCACGACGTTACCGACCAGCGGCTTCATCGAGTTTCTCGAGGTTCTCTTCGACGAGGTCTTCGTCAGAGGGAACGTACCCGATGTCGTCGGCGACGAAGTCTTCGGAGGCGTTTTCCAGATAGAACTTCATGAACTCGTAGACCTCATCGCGTTCGAGTGCCGACTCGGTCACGTAGACGAAAAGCGGCCGTGCCAGCGGGTAAGAGCCGTCTTTGGCTCCCTCGAGACTGGGTTCTGTACACCCATCTCCGCCGTCGATCTCGACGGCCTTGACTAGATCCGGGTTGGAGTTATAGTACGCGTAACCGAAATAACCCATCCCGTTCTCGTTGTCTCGGATCCCCTGGACGATCGTCTCGTCTTCCTCGGTCGTCTGGTGCTCAGTGGTGTGTTCGTAGTCCTCACCGATGACGTTCTCGCTGAACCAGTCATACGTCCCCGAGGTCGACGCGGGGCCGAACAGCTCGAACTCCTCATCCGGCCATTCATCCCGAACATCGGACCACATCTCGACGCCGTCGTCACGCCAGATCTGCGAGAGTTCGTCCGGAGTCATGCAGTCGACCCAGTCGGCGTCGTTGTTGACGGCCACCGTCAGCGCGTCTCCCGCAATCTGAAACTCGACCGGGTTCACGTCGTTGTCGGAGCATTGCTCTACCTCACTCTCTTTGATCGGACGCGAGGCTCCATTGAGGTCTGAGTCCCCGGGACAGAACCAGTTCTCGAAGCCACCACCGCTACCAGTCGAGTCAGTGGTGACGTTCACCTGTGGGTGTTCCTCCATGAAGAACTCCGCCATCGTGTCGGAGACGGGGAACACCGTGCTACTTCCTTTGACGACGATTTCTCCTGACAGCTCGTCGCTCCCGTTGCCGTTGCCGTTGCCGTTACCGTTGCCGTTGCCGTTACCGTTGCCGTTGCCGTTACCGTTGCCGTTACCGTTGCCGTCTGTGTTTTCTGTACACCCTGCTATTGCGATAGCTCCAGCTGCACCGGAACCGATCAAGAACTTACGTCGCGTCACGTCGTCCGCGTCTTTGCGTGACATCACCTGAAACCAGCCCTGAGATAGGCAAATACCCTGCTATGAGGGAACTATATAACTCGATTCTGTGGGGTAGTCGATGTGTGTTCTATATTGTCATATATAGTACCATCACCAGTATGATCCACGCCAATCGGCCGCTTGTCTGGAGACCCGGTTACGTCGGCGCCTCCATGACAATCACGTACAAGTATGCTGTTCCGACCGACGGCGAAATACTACTCTGTGTGGCCGTCTGTTCGTCCTATTCTACATATAAGATATTCCATTATGTTGTACGACCCCGATCTCGAACCGGATCACAGCCGAACACCGCAATATATACACAGTGGCGCCATAGTCTACATAGTTGCCCCATAATCTATTAGTTCACGCGAGTGCTCAGCCGAGATATGGAGACACGGAAAGTCCAGGTCACGGGCGGTTCGACGTACACGGTCTCGCTCCCTAAAGAGTGGGCGACGGACAACGACGTCAGCGCAGGATCTATCGTGGAGTTTCACTCCGAGAAGGACCTGCTGTTACTCTCACCGAAAGACGAAGTCGATCGGACGGAGGGAACACTCGACATCACCGGACTCGAAAAGGATCACGATCTGACGCGTGCGGTGATGACGATGTACGTCAGCGGATTCGACATCATCACGCTCGAAGCCAGCCGGATCACTGCTGCACAGCGTCGAGTCATCCGCGACGCCACGCAGGGACTCGTCGGACTGGAAGTGATCGAAGAGACCAGCGAACGGGTCGTCCTGCAGGATCTGCTCGACTCCTCGGAGCTATCGGTCCATAACGCAATCACACGCATGCGCCTGGTCTCGATGACGATGCTGTCCGACGCCGTCGAGGCGTTGGTCGAGGACGACGACGAATTCGCCGACGACGTGATGGAACGCGACGACGACGTGGACCGACTGTGGTATATGGTCTCGCGAGTGTTCAGGACGGTGCTTCGCAACCCCGCCGCGGCAAGCGACATCGGCTTCCCGCGTGAGACGGTGTTCGATTACCAGTCTGGGGCCCGCCAGCTCGAGCGGATCGCCGATCACGCGACGAAGATCGCTCGGATCGCCAGCGAGGTCGGCGAGGTCACCGACGAAGAGGCCGAGGCGCTGATCGGTCTCAAAGACGGGGCCATCGAGGTGCCGGAACTGGCGATGGACGCGCTGTTCGAGGACGATCCTGACAAGGCGACGCACATGGCGAACGAGGCCAGAGCGATGGTTCGGGACGTCGACGATCAGAGCCGCGAGGTGGACAACCTCATCCGGGAGCTGGACGATCCACAGAGCGCGCAGTTGCTCGGGCTGGTCGTCGACTCGCTGTCACGGACGGCTGACTACGGGTCGAACATCGCCGAGAGCGCGCTGCAGAAGGCAGCACCGCGGCCGACCTAGGTGGGGACCGGTCACCGGTCGTTTCCGGATCGACGCCCGTACCGCCCGGTATCGGCCTGGAACCCCCGGATTCGATGGGACCGTATCGTGCCGAGACAGGCCGCGATGTCGGCGAGTACCGGTGCCGGCGTCTCCGTCCCGGCGTAGAGGTACTCGTGAAGTCCGAACCCCTCCGCCCCCGGTATCTCCATCTCCTTTCGCGCGTGGACCTGCTTGCGGCGCTCGGCGACGAGATCGAGACAGCGCGAGCGCAGCGCCGCAAGCGTATCGTCGATACTGCTCAGCCGGCGGGTCCCAGTCTCGGGTGTGATCTCTGCTCCCGCGTCGACGACATCGCGCTCGATCGTCGTGAGGTCTGCATCGAACGATACCAACCGCTCTCGCTCTCGCTCGATCCGCTGAAGCACCCGTTTCCGATCGTCGCGGGCTTGCTTGCAGATCTGGGTGAACGCCCCGTGGATCCGTGGCGTGAGGACGTCGCCACCGACGACGTGGCCGGCGACCTCCTCTCCGAACTCGGCTGTGAGGTTCGTCCGGAGGGACTCGCCGTACTCGTCCTCGTAGTGGGGGACGGCCATAACTGTCTCGCGGTACGCCTCCCGGATGCGCCGCAGACGACGGGACCCGGTCGTCGAACGTACTGTCACTGCCGCCGTCGTCGCTCCGGGTCGCGCGATCGTTCCCTGCGAGTCGACCCCGATCTCGCCGACTCGTCGCAACAACGCCTGAAACGCGTCCCGCTCGGCCTCGAGAACGTCCCGTTCGGCGTCGACACGTTCAAGTGCGTTCCCGATGTGCGGTTGTCGTATTTCGGTCATGGTTCGATCCGGAGGACGACGCGACGAGGGTGTTCACGCCCGTGCAACGACTCTTGACGTATCCCGCGGGGCCAACTGATCCGGCCGACGCGGGGGCGAACCCGGCGAACACGCCGTCCCGTGGATACAGGCGAAACGACGATCGAACCAAAATGCGTTACTATGAGGCCTATAGTGGCGTACTACCCTATATAGACCGGAACCGATCACCTGTGCTGGCCCGGCTACTGGGTGGAAGAGAACGACGTAGCTACTCGACCAGTACTGCGTTGACCTGGCCGTCCTGGCCGGGCCGGGAGGTGACGCGGGCCTCACCCTCGCTGGTCTCGATGATGGCACCTTTCGTGATGATGTTTCGACGGATGTAGTTCAGGTTCGCGGGGTTGTCGACGACGTTCTCGATCTCGGCTTCGACGACCTCGTCGCCGTCTGCGACGCTGGCGACGTTCGTGCTGAGCGCGCGAACTTTCGTCGTGTTTCCGCGAGCGTCGATCGTTTTCAGCGACGGTCTGTCGAGTTCGGTTTCGGTCGGCTCGTCGCCGAGTTCGTACTTGCGCTTGTTTCGGGCGTGGCGACGGCGGCCACCGGTTCGCTTGCGTGTCGAACGGCCCTGGAATTTCATACCTGAGAGAAACACCAGCGGATACTTGAACCTCTCGACTCGCGAAAACGGTACAATTTAGACGACGGGAGCACCAGCGATGGGTAATGAGTCTCCGGACAGCCGTCGGCGTGCCGTTCGTCCAGGCGGGCACCGACCGGCTCGGTCGTAGCGATTTCGTCGTCGCACTGTCGCTGGACCGGGACTGGTTCTCGCCCGACCAAGCCAAGCGACTGATCGACGTTGCGGCAAGCGAAGGACTGCTCGAACCGGACGACGACGAACTGGTCGCGACTTTCGACATCGGTGGCATAACCATCCCGGACGGGTTCACACCCGAGGAGTCGATCCTCCAGCAGCGGACGACCTTCGAGCGACTCCTCGACGCGGTTGTCGAAGACGGGACCGACAAGCGCGAGGCGGTCGCGGCGATCAACGGGCTCCAGAGCGAACTCGGCGTCACACTCGAAACGGCTGCGGTCGTCTATGCCCGTCGAGAGGGACTGTCAGTCGGTGACTATCTCGAGCGGATACGAGGGGAGTTGTGATGGTCGAGGACCGCATCACGGACGGCAAGCGTATCGCGGAGCTGCTCGCGTCGGAACTGACAGCCCGCGAGACCGGGCCACTGTCACACGTCGACGTGATCGACGCCGACCGCGACGCGACGCCGAGCGAGGACGGGACACCTGCCTACGGGATCACGATCGACGGTGTTGACGCCGGTACAGCCTCCCTGTTTCCGGCTTACGTCCGGGTGACGGTCTCGGTCGCTCCCGATACGGTGATAGACGCGGCCCCGACCGCCGGGATCCCCGCCCGGCGTGAGGATGGGATGGCCGTGTTGCAAGTCGAAAGCGGCGCGGCCGTCAAGCCGGCGGTCGACGTGATCGCCGCGGCTGTCAGCGCCGTAGACGGTACGTGACGGTTCCGAAAGTCTACCACAACGAGTTTTTGACGGATCGGCGGAGAACAGAGCGTGACAGCTACTGGAAGGTGCGGGAGATCTCCTCGTCGTCCTCGGCTTCCTGCTGGATCTTCTCCCAGGCGTCGTAGAAGTCCTTCTCGACGATCTCTGAGCGGTCGTCGCGGATCGCGAACATCCCGGCTTCGGTACAGATCGCCTTGATCTCCGCACCGGAGGCCTCGCTGGTCTCCTCGGCCAGCGACTCGAAGTCCACCGTCTCGGCGAGGTTCATCTCGCGGGTGTGGATGCGGAAGATCTGCTCGCGGCCCTCGGCGTCGGGCTTTGGCACTTCGATGAGCCGGTCGAAGCGGCCCGGGCGCAAGATGGCCCGATCGAGCATGTCGAAGCGGTTGGTCGCGGCGATGATGCGGATCTCCCCGCGGTCCTCGAAGCCGTCCATCTCGCTGAGCAGTTGCATCATCGTCCGCTGGACCTCCGCGTCGCCGGAGGTCTTCGACTCGGTGCGCTTGCTCGCGATCGCGTCGATCTCGTCGATGAAGATGACGGCGGGTTCGTGCTGGCGGGCCAACTCGAACAGGTCCCTGACGAGTTTCGCACCCTCGCCGATGAACTTGTGTACGAGTTCCGAACCGGCCATCTTGATGAACGTGGCGTCGGTCTGGTTTGCGACCGCTTTGGCCATCATCGTCTTGCCCGTGCCGGGCGGGCCGTGCAAGAGAACGCCGCTCGGCGGCTCGATCCCGACCTCCTCGAACATGCCGGGGTTCTTCAGGGGCATCTCGACGGTCTCGCGGACCTCCTCGATCTGCTCTTGGATCCCGCCGATGTCCTCGTACCCGACCTCGGGACTCTGATCGACCTCCATCACGCGGGCACGAACGTCGGTCTCGTCGTCCAACGACTTGACGATCGAAAGGGAATTGTTGACCGCGACCCTGGCGTCCGGCTCCAGGTCCTCGCGCATCTCTTCGGTTACCTCGGTCAGCGCTTCCTGGTTGTTGCCGTGCTGTTTGATGATGACACCTTCGTCGGTGAGTTCCTGGACGGTGGCGATAAACAGCGGCGACTGCTTGAGTTTCTTGTTCTCGTGGGTGAGTCGCTCTAGTTTCTGCTGGTACTTGTTGTTCTCGGCGTTCGCGTCCAGTAACTTGTCCCGCATCTCTTCGTTTTGGGCCTCCAGTACTTCGAGACGCTCTCGCAGGGCCTCGATTTTCTCCTGTTGGGAGGCGTCGTCGTCGTACGGGAGACTGACATCGTCGACGGTGTCGGTCATTACCCCCTAAGTAGTGGATGTATTCATAAGAGGTTTCGGGTGGAGTCAATCGATGCCACGCACCCGGACAGTCTATCCGGTAATAACTGATATGCATATATTAGAAGAGTAAATATTATTACTCTGTATCCACTCCGTCAGAGTACGATGAGCACGACCGAGACGGTATCCACGGACGCACCGCCGGAAAGTGACTGGGACGCTGTTCGAGAGCTCCCGCCGAGCGCGAAACTCGTCGCGAAGGCACTGGAGTACAACGGCCAGCTGACCCAGAACCAGCTCGCCCAGGAGACGTTGCTACCCGGTCGGACGGTTCGGTACGCCCTGAATCGCCTGGAAGAGGTCGACGTCGTCGACGCCCGCTTTTCCTTTACTGACGCTCGAAAGCGCGTCTACACCCTCCAGATAGAGTGATCGCCGGGGATCGAGCGACGGCGACGAGGAGCGGTTTCACTTTCACTCTGGTCTCGGAATCCCTTTAGGACGGGACGGCCTACGACCGGCCAATGACACGGGTCATTCACACGGGGGATACTCACCTGGGCTATCAGCAGTATTACGAGCCCGCCCGTCGGGAGGACTTTCTCTCTGCGTTCCGGCAGGTGATCGAGGACGCGGTCGCCGAGGACGTTGACGCGGTCGTCCACGCCGGCGATCTGTTTCACGACCGGCGGCCGGGACTTTCCGACATCATGGGGACGCTGTCGATCTTGCGGAGGCTCGAGGAGGCGTCGATCCCGTTTCTCGCCATCGTCGGCAACCACGAGACCAAACGCGACGCCCAGTGGCTGGACCTGTTCGAGTCGCTCGGGCTGGCGACTCGACTGGGTTTCGAGCCAGTGACGATCGGCGAGACGGCCTTTTACGGGCTCGATTACGTCCCGAAATCACAGCGATCGTCGCTTACGTACGACTTCGAGCCACACGACGCCGGGCATGCGGCGCTGGTCGCTCACGGGCTGTTCAAGCCGTTCGATCACGGTGATTGGGACGCCCAAGACGTACTCGCTGGGTCGTCCGTCGCCTTTGATGCGATGTTGCTCGGCGACGACCACACGCCCAAGCGCGCGGAGGTGGAGGGAACGTGGCTGACCTATTGCGGCTCGACCGAACGTACGAGCGGCTCAGAGCGAGCGGACCGCGGCTACAATCTCGTCACGCTCGAGGAGGGGGTCGACATCCGCCGGCGCGGGCTCCCCACCCGAGCGTTCGTGTTCGTCGACGTCGAACTCGCGGCGGGGGAAGGGTACGATCGCGTCCGCGAGCGCGTCCTCCAGCACGACCTGGACGAGGCAGTCGTCATCGTGACGATCGAGGGCGACGGCGAGCCGATCACTCCGGCCGAAATCGAGACGGTCGCGCTGGAGGAAGGGGCACTGGTCGCCCGCGTCAACGATCGCCGGGAGATCGAGCCGGATCAGGAGGTCTCTGTCTCGTTCGCGGACCCGGACGACGCCGTTCAACAGCGGATCCGTGAGCTGGGGTTGAGCCCGGCCGCGCGCGACATAGACGAGACCGTCCGGGCCAGCAAGGTCGCCGACTCGAACGTCGCCGACCGCGTCCAGCAGCGCGTCGCAGAGATCATCGAGGAGGCCGATCCGGGCGCGTTCGAATCCGCCGACGACCAGGGAATCGGATCCTCGGAGGAGAAAGACGCGTCCGACGGATCGACCGCTAGCGACGGACAGGCTACGATGGAGGAATACCTGTGAAATTCACGCGGATCTCCCTGCAGAACTTCAAGTGCTACGGCGACGCCGACCTGCGCCTGAATCCGGGCGTGACGGTCATCCACGGCGTCAACGGCAGCGGCAAGACCTCGTTGCTCGAAGCGGCGTTTTTCGCGCTCTACGGCGCTCGGGCGCTCGATGCGACCCTGGACGAAGTGGTCACGACCGGGGCCGAAGAGACGGTCGTCGAACTGTGGTTTACCCACGCCGGCGGCGAGTACTACCTCAAGCGTCGCGTCCGGGCGACTGGTGGTCGTCCGACGACCGCCGAGTGCGTGCTCGAGGGGCCGGAGGCGACCTACGACGGGGCCAGAGACGTCGGCAAGCGCGTCGCCGAACTGCTCCGGATGGATCACGAGGCGTTCGTCAACTGCGCGTACGTCCGCCAGGGCGAGGTCAACAAGCTGATCAACGCGACGCCGGGCGAGCGTCAGGACATGATCGACGAACTCCTGCAACTGGGCAAACTCGAGGCATACCGCTCGCGTGCAAGCGACGCACGCGTCGGGGTCGGGCGCGTCCGTGACGACAAGCAGGGAGCGCTCGCACAGCTCGACGAGCAGATCGAGACCAAAGAGGCCAAAAACCTCCACGGGACGCTCAACGACCTCCAGTCGGACCTCCGAGCGGCCGAATCCGAAATCGAGCGCTTCGAGGAACAGCGCGAGACGGCCGTCGAAACCCTCGAGCAAGCCCAGAGCGCTCTCGAGGAGTACGAACAGAAGCGCGAGACACTGGACGCCGTCGAGGACGACATCGAGGACCTAGAGACGACGATCACCGACACGGAACGGAAACGCGAGTCCCTGCAATCGGAGATTACGGAGTTGCGATCGACAATCGAGGGTCACGAAGAGGCGGTTCGGTCGGCGCTCGCGGAATCCGAGTTCGGCGTTGACGCGGAGATAAACGCCGTCGAGAACCGCCTCGCAGAACTGGACGAGCGCGACGAGACACTCCGGGACGACCTCGAAGGCCACCGGCTCGAGGCGACCGAACACGAAAGCGAGGCAGAGAGCGCCCGCGAACGCGCCGACTCGCTGCGGTCGCAGGCGACAGAGAAGCGACAACGAGCATACGAACTCGAGGACGAGATCGAGGCGACCGAATCGAAACTCGAAGAACGACGCGAGCGCGTGGCAGACCTCGAAGACACCATCGAGGAGCTGCGTGGCCGGTTCGAGGACGCCCCGATCGACGTGGGCGAGGCCGAGAGATACCACGAGGAAGTCGCTGCGGATCTCGAAGCTGTCCGGGAGGAACTGGCGGAGCTGTCGGCCGAGATAGACCAGAAGCGCGAATCGATCGATAGGGCCGAAACGCTGCTCGAAGCGGGCAAGTGTCCGGAGTGTGGCCAGGACGTCGGGGGATCGCCGCACGTCGAATCGCTCGACGACCAGCGCGAGGAGCTCGAGGCTCTACAGGAGGAAGAAAGCGAACTCCAGCGACGCCGTGATCGACTCGAGGAGCGACTCGATCGGGCGGACGGCCTCGCTGATGCCGAAGGCGAGATCGAACGACTGCGCGAGCGCCGCGACACCGTCGAGCAGCTGCTCGCAGAGCAGGCCGAGGACATCGAAGGCGATCGCGAGCACGTGACCGAACTCCGGAAGTCGGCGGTCGAACTCGAAGACGAAGCCGAGGAGACCCTGACAGACGCAAAAACAGCCGAAGAACGGGCCGAACAGGCACGCGAACAGGTCGGATCGATCAACGAGCGTCGGGCCGACCTCAAGGAGCGTCGACAGCGACTCGAAGCGGCCCTCGACGCGCTCGAGTCGATCGACGAGGCCGAACGCGAGGTCGAGCGACTGCGCGAGCGCCGGTCGGATCTCGCCGAGACGAACGAGGAACGGCGCGAGCGACTCGCCGAGAAACGCGAGCGGCGGTCCGAGCTCGCGCAGGTAGTCGACGATTCACAGGTCGAGGCCGCCCGGGAACAAAAGCAGAACGCCGAAGAGTACATCGAGCGCGTCGACGAGCAACTGGAGTCGCTTCGGGAGCGACGAGATAACCTCCGAAGCCGAATCGGTGGTGTCGAGAACGAACTCCAGGAACTCGAATCGCTCCGGGAGCAACGCGAGGAGATCGAAACGGTCCTCGGACGTCTCGAGTCACTGTACGACGAGACAGAGCAACTCGAATCGATGTACGGACAGCTCCGGGCAGAACTGCGTCGGCGCAACGTCGAGACGCTCGAGCGAATGCTCAACGACACCTTCGAGTTGATCTATCAGAACGCCTCTTACTCGCGGATCGAACTGGACGGCGACTACGAACTGACAGTCCACCAGAAGAACGGCGACACGCTCGATCCAGAACAGCTTTCCGGCGGCGAGCGGGCGCTTTTCAACCTCTCGTTGCGGACCGCGATCTATCGCCTGCTCTCGGAGGGTATCGAGGGCACAGCCCCGATGCCGCCGCTGGTGCTCGACGAGCCGACCGTCTTCCTCGACTCGGGACACGTCTCACAGCTCGTGGCGTTGATCGAGCAGATGCGCGAACTCGGCGTCGAACAGATCGTCGTGGTCAGCCACGACGAGGAACTGATCGGTGCGGCCGACGACCTCGTCCACGTCGAGAAAGACCCCACGTCCAACCGCTCGCACGTCGAGCGGCTCGATTCGACGGCGCTGGCTACGTCCGTACAGTCCGACTAGTCGGGGTCTGATGGGAGTGCGACCCGGACCCGACTCGTCGATATCACGTCCCGTGCTGCGTCGGTCGTCCGGTAGCCTCGTTCGCCATAGACTGTCGTCGGCTCGATCAGTCCGGACGCCCGGAGTTCACTCGCGGTGCCGTGGAGTTCGCTCTCGCAGCTGTCGAACCGATCGAGCAGCTGCCGTGCCGACGCGGCACCACTGATCGCTAGTTCGAGCAACAGTGCGAGCGCACGGCTGGACCGCTCTCGCGGATCCGACGCGTCGACGGATACGTCGAACGCCTCGATGAATGTGCCCGGATCGACGGGCGTCAGCTCCGAGCACGGACGAGTCGTCACCGTCCCCTCCGGAAGCGCTCTGAGCCGACACTCACCGTCGTCGGAACGTTGGAGGATCCCGTACGTTTCGCCGTCACTGATCAGCCGCATAGGCGAACATAGAATCACACGCGCAAAGCGGTTTCGTCCGGACCGTGGCAGTTGCCCGAGGGCACACGGGCAGCGTCCGCTGGCGAACGAATCCCGAAAGACACTTACAGCACGACCTAATTATATCTAATTAGATAATGTCGAAGCAAGCCGAGTTCCCCGAGTACCTCGACGTCGATTACACCGACGGAGAGGGCGAGGATCCAGCGGATTACGGGAGTATCGAGGACAAAATCGAGAAGGCGATCGAAGTCACCCGCGAGGGACTCCAGCAATACGAGAACCCGGTCGTGATGTGGACCGGCGGCAAGGACTCGACGTTGACGTTGTATTTCATCAAGGAGGTCGCCGACCGCTTCGACCTCGAGGTTCCGCCGGTCGTGTTCATCGATCATTACCAGCACTTCGACGAACTCATCGACTTCGTCGAGTACTGGGCAGACCAGTGGGACCTGGAGGTCATCTGGGCTCGCAACGAGGACGTCGGCGCGTACGTCGACGAGCACGGCCTGGAACCGGGCGACGACATCCCCGTCGGCGCGCTCAGCGAGCACAACCAGCAGCACGTTCGCGAACTGCTGGAGTACGACGAGGAGACGTTCCCGTTCTTGCTCGATACCTACGTCGGCAACCACTTGCTGAAGACGGTCGCGCTCAACGACACGCTCGAAGAACACGACGTCGACGCCGTGCTTTCGGGGGTCCGCTGGGACGAGCAGGAAGCTCGCGCCGACGAGACGTTCTTCTCGCCGCGACACGATCCGGACATCTACCCGCCCCACGACCGTGTCCAACCGATCCTCCAGTTCACCGAGGCCGATGTCTGGGAGACGTTCTGGAACTTCGTCGTGCCCGACACCGTCGAGGCGTTCCCGGAAGACGGTTACGTTCCGCAAGGCTCCGAGGACCTGCCCGAGGGCGTCGAGAAAGAGGACGTGCCGGTCTCGCCGCAATACTTCGCCGGGTTCAGATCGCTCGGCAGCGAAGTCAGCACCGACAAGTCCGCCGAAGAACCTGCCTGGCTGCAGGACATGGCCAACACGACCGAGCGAGCCGGTCGCGCCCAGGACAAAGAGGACCTGATGGAGCGACTGCGCGACCTCGGCTACATGTGATCAGCTGACTCACACGCGGTCACATTTTTACTGTTCGGGTTCGGAGAGGGAGATATGTTCATCCCACTCGCCGAGACGGCAGTCAACGGAGACATCATCAATCTCGCCGGCGCAATCATCGCCATCGGTGGACTCGTGTTGACCTACGCCTGGTTGCAGGAACTCTATCTCGACTGATCGTCGGGCCGGTCGACCCGCTCGGCGAGCCACGCTGCGGCCGCCTCGACGGTTTCGGAATCGGGGCTTGTGATCTTCACCCGAACGTGATCGCCGGGATAGACGCCGACGGTCACCTCGAAGCGCTCGCGAAGGTCCTCGATCCGATCGAGAAGCGCACTTTCGGGCTCGTCCGCAGTGACCGTCTCTGTGTGGGTGATCGTGCCACTGAACTGGTCGGCGATTTCGCCGAACATCCCGCGCATCTCGTCGGGTACACCGGGGAGCACGTAGATGTTCTCGACGTGACAGCCCGGTGCGACCCCTTCGGGGTTCGGGATAAACGTCCCACCAGCCGGAATCTCGGCCGTCCCCTCGGTCAGGTCTTCGCGGGCGTATCCGCGATGGTTCTCGATGTACGCAAGCGCTGCATCGCTCGTTTTCATCGGCTGTCCGACCGCCGCGGCGACAGCGTCCATCGTCACGTCGTCGTGGGTGGGACCGATCCCGCCGGTGACCACCACGGCGTCGTACTCGGCGCGATATTCGTTGACGACGCGCGAGATATCCGCGACGCGGTCCGGCACTGCCGTGACGCGCTCGACAGTACCCCCGCGTTCGGTCAGTTGGCGGGCGAGCCACGCGGCGTTCGTGTTGACGGTGTCTCCGGCAAGCAACTCGTCGCCGACGGTCACCAGCGCGACGCGCATACCTTGCGGTTGTGGTTTCGACAGCAAAGGCGTGTCGCAAGACAGCGCGTTCCGGAACGCCGCCTGCGCGACCGGCGGTCTAGGGTCCCATCCCCGGTGGCGGCCCCTGATCGCGCAGGTCGTCGTCCTCGTCTTCGACGTCGAGGCCGACCTCTTCGCGACGACCCTGCAGTGTCCGGATCTGAAGCCAGTAATACAGTCCACCGCCGAGGCCGACGAGCACGAGCAATGCGAACAGGCCACCGAACAGCCACAGGTCTCGTTCGAGGTAATACTCGACGACTAACTCGTCGCTGTCGATATCGTCCCAGGTGATGTGGACCTGACCATCGATCGTCTCGGTCTCGTAACCGCCGGGGACGACGTTCGAGAGGATCGGCACGCCGACGTCGGTCTTCGGCGGGAGTACGACCTCGTAACTCCCCTCGACGAACGTCGCCGTCTGGACGGCTTTGCCATCCTGCTCGACACTGTACGCGAGCGTGCCGGTGCGGTTGGGGAGTTCCAGCCGGATCCGCTCGGCATTGCTGGAGGTCTCGAACGCCGAGGCGTTGACGACTGTCCCGTTGGGATAGCGAAACTTCAACGCCCTGATTGGCAGCGGCTCGCGGTTGTTGAACATGTCTCGCTGGTAGAGATCGAGCGTCGTGGTATTGTTGATCCGATAGACGGCAGTGTAACGGTCGCCGCCCAGCTGGAGCGTTCCGTTTGCCGTGGTGTTCCAGTCGTAGTCGGCGTCTTGCCGTAGCTGGTCGTCGGACGGCCCGGAGCCGCCCAGACAGCCCGCGAGCACGATCAGCGCGCCGAGTCCAAGGAACGCGAGGAGCCGTCGGTTCATCGTTGAGGTAGTGAGGGTATCCCGCCGTTGCGGCGGGTGAAGCTTTCAGGGAACGACAGCGAGCAGTTCGGCCGAGAGGTACGACCCGATACTCGAGAGCAGTCCCGGCGGATCGGTATCGTCGGTGCAGACGATACTCTGTTCGAGTAATCCGAGTCGTTCGACGGTGACGATGTCCTGTGCGTGGCCGGCACGGTTGACCGTCGCCCGGACCTCCGCTCGGGTCGCGCTGTTGACGTTGACTCGGCCGTTCCCGCGGGTCCACTCGAAGAGACGATCGCGTTCTCCGTCGGCCAGTCGTGCCGACCCGTCTTCCCGAGTGACGAACCGCAGCGGGAGATGCTGGACGAGCCCGAAGCGGGTACGGATCTGCTCGGGCGTGCCCGGACCGAGACCGAGTTCGTCGGCCGGGAGATGGATCTCCCGCCCCGCGTCGAGATAGAACCCGTCGTCGTCCCAGCGTTCGAGCGTCCCGACGTGGACTTCGCCCGGCGCGAGATGTGGCGTAATCTCGCCGAACTCTTCGCGCAGGAGGTTCTGGGCGACGGTCTTGTCCTCGCCCTCGACCGTCACTGACGGAAAGTCGTCGTCTCGCACACCGACGTCGTAGGTCACGTCTAGCTCGCCCAGCAGGTTCTGGACCTGCGAGGACAGCGAATCCAGCGCTCGCCGTCGGGCGTCACCGGCGACATAACACTTGCTTGCGAGGACGACCATCAGGCTTGCACTTCCGAATCGGGATCGACGTTGAGTTCGTCACGCAGCTGTTCGATCCGTTCTTCCATGGCGTCGAGCAACATCGTGTTTTCCATCGCGTCCAATTGGGACCCACACTCCGGACACTCGAAGCCGAAGTCCATCGCCTCGCCGAATTCGAAGCGGATCCCGCAGGTCTCACACAGGTAGAACTCGTGTTCGAACTCGTAGTCGCGACGTTCCTCGAGACCATCGAGAAGCCGGTGCATCTCGCGTTCGAGTTGCTCCGGGATGTTCTCGTACTCGAAGGTCCAGAGATAGGTCAACCATCCCGAGTCCTCGTCGCGGAGCCGGCGGTAGCTCGCGAGGTCGTTCTCATAGAGGATGAAAAGCGCCCGGCGGACGTCGTTGAGTTCGAGCCCCAACTCCTCCGCCAGCTCCTCGTCCGTCACTTCGCCGTCCGGCGGCGCGGCGGCGACGGGCATCCCCTTCGGTCCGACGAGTTCGTGGAGGTACTTCTGTATGACCGGGTCCTCCAGGAGATCCTCAAAAGCCATTGTGCGTACCTGGGCCTGTGACGCGGTTAAGTCTTTAGCTTTTCCCGTGTCGAGAGCGAAAACGAGTGTGGCCTACAGGTCTTCCTCGGCCGGGTCATCGTCGGCGTTTTCAGCCCGGTCTTCCAGCAGCGATTTCGCGGCGTAGGCCGCCCCGCCGGCGGTCCCGAGCGCGCCACCGACGACACCGAAGCCGGGACCGAACCCGTCGCCGGTGTCTGTCTCGGTCGTTTCGTCACCGCCGTCAGTCCCACTGACAGTGACGGTCGTCGAGTCGGTGGCAGTCTTGCCCTGGCC
>JBMCBU010000002.1:0-38288 GCA_048623335.1 Halapricum sp. | reverse complement strand
CGAACGCCGCGGCCTGGGAGATTCCCAGCGTGTAGGGCGCACCCAGCGGGTTCCGAAGGACGGTCTGCATCGCCGCGCCAGCGACGGCCAATCCGGCCCCGGCGACGGCCGCACCGAGCACGCGTGGCACCCGGAGGTTCCAGACGATCGCACGCTGAGTTGCCGTTCCGCCGCCGGCGAGCGCTGCGACGACGTCGGAAAGCGAAACGTGGACCGATCCGATCCCGATCGCCAGCAGGGAGACGACCACCAGCGCGAGCGTCGACCCGCCTGCGACGGCGTAGGTCCGTCGCATCGTCTGCCTGCGGTGCTGGCGGACGCCACCGCCCTCCTGTCGATACGCTGTCTCGCGTGGGCGTGACTGGCCGTGATCGTCGTCCCGAACAGTCTCGTTAGACATCGAGATCATCGAGGCGTCGGTAGGCCTCGTGGGCGTCGAGCAAGTCGTCGTACAGCGGTGCACCCAGCATCGTCTCGAAGATCGAGTCGACGGTCGCCTCGAAGTCGAGGTCCCCGAATCGGTCGGGATACAGCGTCGATCCGACGTAGTAGGCGTTGGCCAGGATCGACCCGTAGTTGTGGTTGTAGCTCGCGTGTGGCAACAGCGTGTGGATCGCCCCCTCGGAGACGGCCGTCAACTCGTCGAACGCTTCGTTGTCGAGGTCCTCTCGGGCCTGCCCGACGTTGTTCGAATCGACGAACAACACGTCGGGATCCCACTCGAGCAACCGTTCTTCGCTGACTTGGACCGACGGGGAATCGGACCCGATCCCGCTGGCGACGTTGTCGACGCCGGCGTACGCGAACGGCGGGAACCGCTTGCGGGTGGTCGCCAGCCCGTGTGCGCCCTTGTAGCTGATCGCCCCCGCGTAGGCGTCGACTCGCCGTTCGTCGGAAACGTCGGCCGTCCGCTCGTGGAGGTCGGCGATCGTGTCCTCGAGGAACGCCTCCAGCTCGGCGGCCCGATCCTCGATACCGAGGACGTCACCGACCAGTCGCCAGGTCTCGTAGATCCGCTCGCGGGTCGCCTCGCCCCCGAGATCCATGATCTTCAGGACCACGACGGGCGTGTCCGTCTGGGACTGCAGCGTTTCGGCCCGAGACGTGTCGCCGAAAAAGAAGACGACGTCCGGATCGGCTGCGAGGATCTCCTCGCTGTTGCCGCCCGCGTTCGGACCCGCCGAGCCGATAACGCGCGTCTCGCGCACGCTCGGATTGGCCATGTTGTACGGGACTGACCGGTACTCGCCGTGTTCGGCGTCCTCGACGCCGACGACCCGGTCTGTCGCGCCGAGATACGCCACCTGCCGCAAGGCACCGGGCCCGACCGCGACGATCCGATCGACCGACTCGGGGATCGAAACCTCTCGACCTGCGTCGTCGGTGACCGGTCGTCTGCCCGCCGTCGAATCTCCCAGTACCGAACAGCCCGCAAGCGCAGCCGTCGTACCCGCGCCGATCGCCTGCAGTACCGTCCGTCGGTCGTACATGCTCGTTGTCGACGATATTGCCCGTGTGGGTAATACTTTTTCGACAATTCGTAATACCCTGGAACGGACGTGCTGTTCGTTGGTACGCTGGGAGATGCCCTTCGTGGGGGGGTGTTCGATCAACAGGTCCAGGAATCGCGCAGGTTCCGCCGCCACGTCTCGCCGAGGACGGGCGCGGCGGCGTCGTAGCCCTTCTGGCGCAGCTCAGCGGCGAACGCCTCACAACGGTCGCCGTGGGTGACCAGGATCTCGGCGTTTCGATAGTCATCCAGGAACCCGCGGAGTCCGTCGCGGTCGGCGTGCGCGGAGAAGTCGTAGGCTTCGACCTGTGCGGCGACGGGCATCCGGCGGCCGTCGATCTCGGCGCTGCCGGTCTCGAGCAGCTCGCGGCCGGGCGTCCCCTCGACCTGGTAGCCGGTGAGCGTGATCTTGTTGGTCGGCCGGTCGGCGATCTCGGGGATGTAGGTCATCGCCGGGCCCCCCGAGAGCATCCCGCTGGTCGTCACGACCGCGGCGTTCTGCCGGACGATCCGTCGCCGTTGTCCGTCACGACCAGTGACGAATCGAGCGTGTGACTTCGCGCGCTGGAGCGCGTCGGCGTCCCGCACGTACGAGGGATACTGGCGCAGCATCTCCGTCACCTGTTTGCCCATGCCGTCGACGTAGCAGGGGATGTCGTGGGCCTCGCAAATCAACAAAATCTCCTGCGTCCGCCCGATGGCGAAGGCCGGCACCACGACGGTCCCGCCCTCCCATAGCGTCGTCCGCACGCTCTCGGCGAACCGCTGTTCGACTGCGTCGCGGTCGTCGTGTTCGACGTCGGAGTACGTGCTCTCGGTGATCACCACGTCGGCGTCCGGCCGTGCCGTCGTGGCCGCCACGAGACGCTGGTCGTCGGTGTGAAAGTCACCGGTGTACAGCAGGCGCGTCTCGCCGTCGTCGACGAGGACGTGTGCACTGCCGGGGATGTGCCCGGCGTTGAACAGCGTGACCTCGTGCCCGGCCGCCTCGAAGGACTCCCGGTAGCCGTGCGTCTCAGAGACCTGTGTGACACGCTTGATATCCGTCTCCGTGAACGGACAGTCGTAGCTCCCGCCGTGCAGTTTCAGCGTGTCCCGCGCCAGAGTGAGCGCAAGCTCGCGTGTCGGCGGCGTCCAGTGGATCGGTGGCCGGCGATCGCCCGACAGCAGCGACGGGATCGTCCCGACGTGATCGAGGTGGCCGTGCGAGACGACGACTGCCTCGGGATCGGGCGCATCGACCGGGAACTGCGGCGGCGTCGCCGTCTTCATCCCGTAGTCGATCAGAAGGCTGTCGTTGACGAGGACGGCACTCCGCCCGACCTCGCCGGCACCACCGAGAAACCGGATCTCCATCACTGTCCGGTAGACGATTGAGACGTTTGGTCTCGTCGGTATAGATCGCTCACGTTCTTTTTTGCTGCTACGTGACATCCGCCACGCGGCCGAAGTCGTAGGCGTTCTGCTGTCAGCTCGTAATCGGCTGAGTGCGCCGATGTTCTGTGACTGTCGCGCTCCATCTCGCACGCCCGTCTCGGCAGGCTGGCCAGACGACGTGGAGGTTCCTGGATCGCCCAGGAGAGAAACGGCGGCTGCCCCGGCGCGAGCGGGCAACGCCACGGAGACGACCGTGAGCAGTATTTCGAGCATCCCACAATACAAGTGAGTGCAGTCCTGACGGCGTGTATGAGTACGACGCTTCTCGCGATCGGGCTAACTGGGGCCGCGCTGCAACTCGTCCTGACGGGACGGGCAGCGAGCGACGCCGGTCGGCAGCCCTGGCCGCCCGAGGAAGTCTCCGGGCGGTTCGGGCTATACTGGCTGCTGGTGATGGCGATGGCGGGGTCGTTTTTCGGATCGCTCGCGACGACGGCCGGCAGCCTCTATCCCGTCGGTATAGTGTCAATCATCGGCGGCGGTGCGTTCCTCCTCGGGGCCGCGATCAACGTCCTGACTGCCGACGAGTTCGAGGGCCCCGAAGAGATTCTCGGGCTCGAGTGGCACCATCACACGGACGGACCGTTCCGGTTCTCGCGCAACCCCGAGGTTCTCGGGCACGCCGGTGCCGTCGCTGGACTCGCGATCGCGGCCGGTTCCTGGCAGGCGATGGTGCTCGCGGCGGTGATCGTCGGCTGGTTCGCAGTCAGGCCGTTCGCCGAGGAGCCGGTGCTCGCTGATCGATACGGTGACCGGTACGAGCGATATCGATCGCGAGTCGACCGGTACCTGGACCGAACCCGGCTCTCGGAGGCGTTCGGTTCGTGTCGAAACGACTGTTCCGGATGAAAAACGGCCGATCCGCCGTGTCTAGTCCTCGAGCGTGTCGACCCCCGCGAGTTCGTAGGCGGGGCAGCGACCCGTCGCTCCCGTCGCGATCATCACGCTCCCGACACCGGCAGCCGCCGCGCCCTTGACCGGGGCTTTCGGCCCCGCGAGCAGTCCCGCGCCGACGAGCGTCGTTCCCGCAGCGATGCGTGCTTTCCGATCCGTTCGACCGACGTTTCGGTCCATACCCGCGAGCCATAATTACTGGAGCAAGTAATACATTGGGAACCGTACAATACTATGCGATGGGTGGGGTGGGCCTCTCAGACTGGCAGCAGAGCGCGAGCACGAACGTTCGATAGCGGGCGCTCGCAGACGAACGGCTGTCTGGAAAGGACCTTATAGTATACCGGGTGGCCTATATCGGTACTGACTCACTTAGGGGCAGATACAAATACAACGCCCGGAAAGCGTTGACCGTAATATGAGTTCGAAAGCAGAGCCAAAATCCGAGATCACTACGGAGTCTTCAACCAAAGCGGGGGAAACTACTGCATCCTCGAAGAAAGTCCTCTGTTTCTGGTCGAAGACCGATCCGGACTGGAACGCCGAGTGACAGGACCGTCGCTGATCATACGGGTGGCTACACCATTTCGATGACTCGGCACGACCGTGTGCCGAAGATCTTTAGGAACGTATAGCCACGGTATCACACCAGATCCGGGAGTTCCAAAAGCGACTCGACGTGGTGGGTGGGCTCCGGGTTGCCGTCAGGCACGTCGCCGTCCCTGGACAGCAAGGCGGCGTCGATCCCGACACGACGGGCGGCTTCGATGTCGGTTCGACGATCGCCGACGAACAGCGCTTGTTCGACGCCGAGGCGGTCGAGCGTCCACTGGAGCAGGTGCGCGTCGGGTTTGAGCTTGCCGTACTCCGACAGTGTCGGGTACCGGCCACGCGCGACTTCGACGGGCCAGCCGAAGTGATCGGCGGCAAACCGAACCGTTCCCTGGCGATTGTTGCTGACGACAGCGATCGAGTGGCTGTCGGCGAGCTCTGACAGGACGGACGTGTCCGCGAAGGGCACGCGATCGCCGGCGACGATTCGCTCGTTTTCGAGGGTCGTCGCAGCTCGCTCGCGATAGGCCCACGCCGGAGCGGCCGGCAGACCCAGATCGTCACAGGTCGTTCGTACCTCTGCGATGTCGTCAGGATCGACCAATCCCGGCGGCGGATCGCCCGCGTAGTCGGTCCCGAAGTCCGCGAGCGTCGCAGCGGCTGCCTGGCGATAGACGTCGCGATCGGTGTGATAGCCGGTCAGCAACACGCCGTCCATGTCGAACAGGAGCGTTTCGTAGACCACAAGACTACTCGGAGTGGGGTGAGTAAAACGGTTCTGCCGGTCGTACTGACAGGACGGCTCGGCCCGTGTCACGACGGTCAGAAAGAACCGGTACTCGCCGGTGTGCGGGGACTTATCACGATCGACCCCTTTCGAAGGGTGATGCGCCCGACCCCGCCACAGCCCAAAGGCGAGCCGCTGTTCGGCAACGCCAGGCAGTACGCCGACGATCCGTTCCGGTTTCTGACGGCTTGCGAACGATCGTACGGTGACGTCGTCAGCCTGGATCTCGGTCCGCTGGAGACGTACATGCTCACAGACCCCGAGGAGATCCAGCGAGTGCTCGTCGCCGACGCGGACAGCTACGTCAAGCCCGACTTTCAGGACGACGCGATCGGCGACCTTCTCGGCGAAGGACTACTCTTGAGCGAAGGTGACACCTGGCGGCGCCAGCGCGACCTCGCCAACCCTGCGTTCACGATGACGCGGCTGGGCCAGTTCACCGACACCATCGCCGGTCACGCGCAAGCGATGGTCGACACGTGGCAGGACGGAGACAGCCGGGATATCGAACTCGAGATGACACAGGTGACGCTGGACGTCATCTGTGACCTCATGCTGGACGTCGAGTTGACCGACGATCAGCGCGAGACCATCCGGAAGAACCTCGCGCCGATCGGCGCGCGGTTCGAACCGGATCCGATCAGGTTCATCACGCCCGACTGGGTCCCGACGCCGAACAACCGCGAGTACCAGGCTGCCCTGGACGAACTGGACAGGGTGGTCTCGGAAATCGTCGCGGAGCGTCGCGGGTCCGAGGGGCACGAGGACGACGAGGACCCGCCGATGGACGTGCTGTCGATCCTGTTGCGGGCGCGCAACCGCGGCGAGCAGACCCGAAAACAGCTACGCGACGAGGTCGTGACGATGCTTCTGGCCGGTCACGACACGACGGCACTGACGTTGACCTACAGCTGGTATCTGCTGGCGAACCACCCGGAGGTCGAACGAGAAGTGCAGGCCGAAGCCGACGCCGTCGAGGGGCCGGTAACCTTCGAGGCCGTCCGGGAGCTGGACCTGATCGAACGAGTGATCCAGGAGTCAATGCGGCTGTACCCACCGGTCTACGTGATGTTCCGTCAGCCGACACGCGACGTCGAACTCGCCGGCTACCGGATCCCGAAAGGGTCCTCAGTCATGCTGCCACAGTGGGCGGTCCACCGATCACCCGACTTCTGGGACGAGCCCGACCGGTTCGATCCGGATCGCTGGCTCGACCAGGGTGGCCGACCCCGGTTCGCGTACTTCCCGTTCGGGGGTGGGCCACGCCACTGCATCGGCAAGCACCTCGCGATGCTCGAGGCACAGGTCATCCTGACGACCGTCGCCCGCGAGTTCAGTCTCGACACCGACCGCGAGGGGGAACTCGATCTCCTCCCGTCGTTGACGGCTCACCCGCGTGGTGGAATGCCGATGACACTCAGACGACGGTGATCGGGGTCAGACACTCACGGAGCTGTCGATACTGGACAGACTGCGATCAAGAGCTCGCAACGCTGTCGACGTCGGACGGATCTACCGCACGCGCGAGCAACGGCCGCAGCATCTTCACCAGCGGGGCGCGCTCGCTGTCGGTCCAGACCGCGCGGTGGTTGCTCACGCCGGGCAGCGACGAGGCGGCGTCCGCGCTGACGAGCATCGACTCGCCGTCGACCATCAGCACGGCGCTGACTGCGCCGGGACGGATCGGGTACTCCTCCCACCAGGTCCAGGTCTCGACGACGCGAGCGGTCGCGGCGGTCCCGGCCACGCGGTCACGGATCGGCTCGCCCGGCGACCCGACGACGACCGAGACACCACGCTCGGCTGCGGCGTCGAGCGCCTCCAGCAACTCCGCGGTGAGTAACTCCTCGACGGCCAGCGCGAGCAATACCTCGTCGTCGGCTCCCGAGACGAGTTCGCGGACCCGCTCGCTCACCTCCGTCGAGCCCTCCATCAGCCAGACGTCGACGCTTTCCTCGTCACGGGCTGGCGATTCGAGCCGGGTAAACAGCTCCCGCAACCGGTCGAGATGACGGGTATACTGCCGTTCGAGCGTCGTAACGGCCTCCTCCGGTCCGGACGCCCGGAAGCGTCGCGGCGTCGACTGCTGGACGTCGACCAGGCCGCGATCACGCAGCGTCTCCATGCAATCGTAGACTCGCGCCTGTGGAATGTCTGCGACCTCCGCGATTTCCTTTGCCGTCCCGGCAGCGATCCGGGAGAGTGCGACGAAACTCTTTGCCTCGTACTCGGTGAACTCGAATCGCCGGAGCAACTCGACCGACTCGTCGACGACCGAATCGACCCCGTTTGGTGGTGTGTGTTCTGTCATGGCGGGACACCGCGTTGATCTGGGAGCCTTTCGCGAGGGATCGATAAAATCGCTTTGGTTTTTCTATTATCGTCGAAACGGTTCGAGGCGTGCATACAGGGCGTATCGACCCCGATTTACGAACGCTGGCCATCCCGAGTGGCGATCGCGGCGATCAGTTGCCGGCAGGGCCAGATTTATATCGAAACAGCTCATTTTCTACGATAAGAAAAAATGCCTGGGTCGGTTCCGGGCGAGACTGATCGACGATGTCAGAGACCAACACCCGATTTCGATCGCACGCACAGACCCGAACGGCGCGGGAACAAACGCAGGCCCGACACGAAGACAGCGACGAACTCGCCTGTCCCGAGTGTGGTGCGACCGGGATCACCGTCGAAAAGCGCGGCGAGACCGTCTGTGAGGAGTGTGGCGTCGTCATCGAAGACGACATGATCGATCACGGACCGGAGTGGCGGGCGTTCGATTCCCGGGAACGCGATCAGAAGTCCCGTGTCGGTGCGCCCTCGACGAAGACGCTGCACGACAAGGGACTGTCGACGAAGATCGACTGGAAAGACAGCGACGCCAAGGGGTCGACACTGTCGGCGCGCAAGCGCTCCCAGATGGTCCGGCTTCGCACCTGGGACGAACGATTCCGCGCGAAGAGCGCCCGCGAGCGCAACCTCAAGCAAGCGCTCGGCGAGATCGACCGCATGGCCTCGGCGCTCGGCCTGCCCGAGAACGTCCGCGAGACGGCGGGCGTCATCTACCGGCGAGCGCTGTACGACGACCTGTTGCCCGGCCGCTCGATCGAAGCGATGGCGACGGCGTCGCTGTACGGCGCGGCCCGGCAGGCCAACACGCCCCGGAGTCTCGACGAGTTCCAGCCGATCAGCCGGGTCGACCGCCAGGAATACGCCCGCGCCTACCGGTATCTCGCCCGCGAGCTGGAGCTGGCGATCGAGCCGGCCGACCCCGCAAAGTACCTCCCCCGGTTCGCTTCCGAACTCGAGGTCCCCGAGGGGGTCGAGCGTCGCGCCCGGGAGCTACTCGAAACGGGCAAGTCCCAGGACGTCCACTCCGGGAAATCACCCGTCGGGCTGGCCGCCGGCGCGCTGTACGCCGGCGCGCTGCTGACCAACGAGCGGATCACCCAGCAGACCATCGCCGAGGCGACCGACGTCAGCGAAGTGACGATCCGCAACCGCTACCAGGAGCTGCTCGACGCGTACGAACAGGCCGAGAGCGTGTGAGAAAGCGGATCCTACCGCATTTCTTCGATCGGACGAACGTCCTCTGCGTCGGCGGTGATCCAGTGTGTCGCGCGGTCGTCGTCGCTCATCCCCGGCGCGTCGAGAAACAGCGTCACCTCGTCGCCGTCGCGAACCACCCGCACCGCCCCTCGCGTCGGATCTTCACTGTCGAACGATCCCTCCTGCGGCGCGCGGTGGATTCCGCTCATATATGAGGATTCTTCAGGAACGTTAATAATGATATCGAAACGGAGCGACCACTGTGGGCTTTCGATGCCGATCCGACACCCCTAGACGAACTCCGCAAGCCCGGTCTGCGTGTCGGGCTCGATTTCCTCGATCACGGTCGGATCGTCGTTGGCCGGGTCGTTGACCCGCGTCGAGACAGGGTAGGCGTGCCACTCGTCGGCCGGCGGCGCGTCGAGCACCGATCGGTCGGCCGTCGCGAGCCACCGCCGCTGTTCCTCGGGATTGACGACGGCGGCCATCCGGTGATGTAGCGGCTCGACGACCGCGTTCGGTTCGGTCGTGACGACAGTGACGGTCGCTTCAGTGCCGTCGTCACAGTCCCGACGCTCGAACAATCCGGCCATCGCGAAGGGCTCGCCGTCGGTCCGCTCGACGCGGTAGGGCTGGCTGCCGCCGCGGGTGTCGGCCCACTCGTAGAACCCATCGACCAGCACGAGACATCGCCGCTTCTCGAAGGCCTCGGCGAAGATGCGTTTCTCGGCGATCGTCTCCGCGCGGGCGTTGATCGGTCGCGGCGTGTCGTCGGGAGCTGCCCACGACGGGAGCAAGCCCCACTCCAGCAGATCGATCGTGTCGGGCGCGTCGTTGCGCACGACCGCAAGCTCCTCTCGCGGGGCGATGTTGTACCGCGGTTCGAGCGGCTCGACCGCCGTCGCGTCGAAGCGCTCTTCGAGAAGCGATTGCGGGGTGAACAGCGAGGCCCGGCCACACATGACCGGCCGTACGTGCTCGACTATTATAGGCTCACGGCTCGTATCGCGCCGTGATCAGATAGTGTCGAAGCGAAGGCAACGCCGGCCTCGTCGCTTCGACCTGCTCGCAGACCGCGATCAGATCGACGCCGGTCACGTCGTAGCCGAACGCGTGCAGAACACGTTCGACGAGGCCGCTCGGGAGGTCGTCCGGAGCTATACCAGGGCTCTCGGACCAGCGACCCATAACGTTCGGGGCCTACAGCAACTCGGTGACGTCGTCGTAGTCTTCGATCTCGACACCCTCGTCGGTGACGACGGCGACGAATATGCCGTTGCCGGAGCCGGTATCCCGTTCGGTGGCGGCGTTGACGGCACGCGCGGCCAGCGTCCTGGCTTCCTCGATAGAGAGGTCCTCGCTGTACTCGCCCTCGAGGGCACCGTGGGCCAGTTGCATCCCGCTGCCGGTGACAGTGTAGTCGTCTTCCATGACGCCGCCGGCGGGGTCGATGCTGTAGACGTGGCTGCCGTCCTCGTCGACGCCGCCGAGGATCGGGTTGATCGCGATAAACGGGCCGCCACGGGCGAAGTTGCCAGCGAGCGTCGCCAGCGCGTGAATGCTCATCGGTTCGCCACGGCGCGCCTCGTAGAGGTTCGATTCGACGCGAAGCGAGCGAATGAACGACTGTGCGCCGCCGACACTCCCGACGAGCGTGAGCGCGGCAGTGGGGTGGATCTGCTCGACCTTCTGGACGTTCTTGTTCGAGACGAAGCGGCCGCCGAGGCTGGCGCGCTTGTCCGTGGCGATCACGACACCGTCGTCGGTCGCGATGCCGACGGTCGTCGTCCCGGTCTTTGCGACCGGCTCGTCGTCGGCCTCGGGGACGTCCTCGAAGCCGCCCAGTTCCGGTTCGTAGGGTGTGAAGTCGTTATTCATCCTCGTCACCTCCGAGGTCGCGGTCGTCGATGTGCTCGGCGATCGGTTCCTCCTCGACCGGTCGGACCTGTTCGGTATCGGTCTCGATCACGGTCATCTCGATGCCGGACGCGGTCAGCCCGTCGTCGCTCTCTTCGGCCAGTGCCTCCAGGGCGAGTCCGATCCCCTCCTCCAGCGAGAGGTCGTCCTCGTAGTTGTCCTCGAGGTACGACTGGATGTCCTCGCGTCCGCCGCCGATGGTGGTCGCCTGCCACTCGTAGGGCGTGCCAGACGGGTCAGTCTCGAACAGACGCGGTTCGCCGTTCTCGACGCCGCCGACCAGCAGTGCGACGCCGAAGGGTCGCGCGCCGCCGGTCTGGGTGTACTCCTGGATGTGGTCGGTGACGGCTTTCGTCAGCGTCTCGACGCCGATCGACTCGTCGTAGCGCAGGTTCTCGACCTGTGCTCGCCGTCGGGCGAAGTCGATGAGTTTGCGCGCGTCGGCGACGTGACCCGCGCTCGCGAGCGCGATGTGATCGTCGACGCCGTGGATCTTCTCGATGCTCTGTTCCTCGATGAGCGGGGACCGCGCCCGCCGGTCGGCCGCCAGGACGACACCCTCCGGTGTGCGTATGCCGACGCTCGCACTGCCTCGCTTGACTGCCTCACGTGCGTACTCGACCTGGTAGAGCCGGCCGTCCGGCGAGAAGATAGTGATTCCCCGGTCGTAGGCCTGCTGTTCGTGATTTCCTTGCATTGTGTCGGTGTTCACTCCGGGTTAGGGGGCAATACACATAAATCTTTTAGAAAGGTATAAGTATTTGGTTGGGTTGCGGTCGCAAGAAGGCCACGGCAGTCAGTACAGCGTGAGATCACCCGTGACAGCATCGACTCGATCGTTGGCTGCGGGGCCGACCGCCAGCGCAGTGACGGTCCCGGGATCGAGTTGCGTGTGGCCGGCGTCCCGGACGATGGCGTGGGGAACGCCCTCGGTCTCGGCCTTGTCGGCGAGTTCGAACAGCTGGGATTCGCCGTCAGCCTGCAGAACGATCTTCTTCTGGCCGCTTGCTTTCCACTCGTTCCGTGCGCTCGTGGTCGCGTCTTCGTAGGCCGAAAGCGACGCGTGGGCGACCTGTGCCGCCAGTTTGCCCGCACCCATGTTCAGGTCCGCGCGGGCGACGATGGTCTGTTTCATGGCCGGGCGGAGACGGGCACGAGATAAATGCCTTCCTACCGGGATCGCGTCGTCACTTCACAGCCGTCTTCGGTGACGATGACCGTGTGTTCCTTCTGGCTGACGTAGTACCCATCGGCTTCCCGCAACACAGGGTAGCCGTGGACGATCCCTTGCTGTTTGAGACGGCGCAGTGCCATCGTCGGCCGCGAGACGTCGAGCCACCGGGTGGCGAACGGAAGCGTCTTGAACGCCTCGACGATCTGGTTGAGGGCCTTGCGCGCCGTCCGATCCCGGACCGAACCCTCGCTGTCGAGTGCGAAGATCTCCTCGTCGCTTCCCTCGCTGACCTTGCCGCTGCCGTCGGTTGCGAACGGTTCGATCGCGACGACGTCGCCGACCTCGAGGGTTTCGCTCTGGGAGACCGCACGGTTCGGGATGTTCGGTGTCGTGTGCTGTTCCCAGTGGCCCAGGCCGTGGCCGGTGAGGTTGACCACGGGGTTGAAGCCGTACCCGTCGATGACCGCTTCGACGGCCGCGCCGATCTCGCCGGTCTCGACGCCGGGTTCGACCAGTTCGAGCGCGGCATCCAGTGCCTCCTCGGAAGCTTCGGTGAGTTCGTCGTGACCCGAGAGGTCGACCGTGACGGCCGTGTCGGCCAGCCAGCCGTCGACGTGGACGCCGATGTCGAGGTTGACCATCTCCTCTCCGAAGGTGCTGTCGTCGTCGATACTCGGTGTCGCGTGGGCGGCCTCTTCGTCGATGGAGATGTTCACCGGGAACGCGGGCTCCCCGCCGAGTTCGCGAATGCGATCCTCGGCCCACTCGGCGACGTCCAGATGGGGCACACCCACCTCGACCATCTCGGCGGCCTCGTCGCGAACCGCCGCGAGTATTTCGCCGGCTTCGCGGCACTTCTCGTACTGTTCGCTCGTCAGATCGACCTCACTCATGTCGAGAGCGTTCGATCCGGGCGACCGAAAGCGTTTGCGTTCCGCCCCGTCCGGGATCGGACCGCGTCAAAAACTGTCTCTCGCGGTCTGCATCGACTCGCCACAGTGAGCGCGACCGGCGTTGCCGTCCGTATCCATCACGATCACGCCGGCGACACTGTCGTGTGCGTCGTCGAATTCCGCGATCGTCCGTTCGGCGGCAGCCTGGGGGTCGACACCCGCTTGGAGGTGGTGGACGGCTCGTCTGGCCAGCGTCTCACGGGCGATGTCCTCGCCGGCCCCGGTGGCGCTGGCCCCGCCGGCCTCGGCCGCGTAGAAGCCCGCTCCGATCTGTGGCACGTCGCCGACCCGACCAGCCAGCGCGAACCACCGACCGCCGGTCGAGGTTGCGGTCGCGATCCGTTCGCCGTCCGTCGCCACCGCACCGACCGTGTCGTGGCCGGTGAAGTGGTCTCGAACCCAGGCGAGCTGGTCGTCGAGACCCGTCATCGGCGGTTCGACCTCGCTCCAGCGCTCGCGCGTCCGCTCGGTCCAGAGATCGACGTGCGTGTTGATCCCGAACGACGCCGCCAGATCGACGGCGTGTTCACCAGCGACCAGGACGTGCGGCGTCGAAGTCATGACGACGCGTGCGACTTCCACGGCGTGTTCGACGCCGGGCATCGCACAGGCCGCGCCTGCCGAGCCGTCCCCGGTCATGATCCCCGCGTCCGTCCTGATCGTCCCGTCGCTCTGGACGGCACTTCCGATCCCGGCGTTGAAATGTGGCGCCGACTCCAGCCAGCGAACGGCGGCCACGACCGCGTCGACCGGGGACGCGGCGTCCGAACCGCGCTTGGCCGCTTTCTCGAGCGCTGACTGTCGCTCCGATGACCGCTTTGACCGCGTGCCTGCTCCACCGTGCACGATCACGTCCATACGACAGTGTTTCTGGTCGTCCGTATTAGTAGCATCCGTCAGCGCAGTCGCGCTCGCCGTGTGAATCGACGCAAGAACTATAACGTTCTATAATTATGTATTAGTATGACACCGAAACGAGTCCGCGAGCGTCTCGAAGAGCTCGAGCACCGGATCGATCGCGAACAGTACTATCGCGCACTCGAGTACGTCCACGACGACGGACGGTGACAGCGGTCGAGCAACACAGGGAGGCCGTCGTGCAGATCATAGGGATTAGCGTAGCCGATCGGAGAAATCCACCTCCGATCGGGTGATGGATAGCGACTTCCCGAGAGAAATCTATGGAGTGCTACGCTAATCCCTATCAGTACACGAGTTCTCCGGCGATGAACTTCCGGGTGCGAGCGTCCGAGGGGGTCTCGAAGATCAGCTCGGTCGGGCCGACTTCCGTGATGGTGTCGCCGAGCAGGACCGCGACTCGGTCGGCGACGCGTTCCGCCTGGTGCATGTCGTGGGTGGCCACGACGACGCCGATCCCCCGGTCGCGAGCCGCCTCGATTGCCCCCTCGATGACGGCGGTATTCCGCGGGTCGAGGTCGGACGTCGGTTCGTCGAGCAACAGCACGTCCGGGTCGTGCGCCAGCGCGCGGGCGAAGGAGACGCGCTGGGCCTCACCACCCGAGAGTGACCGTGCTTGCTGATCGGCTTTCTCCTGGAGATCGACGACTGCCAGCGACTCGTAGACGGCGTCGGCAGTACCGTTCGAACTGAGCATCGACCGGAGCCCGCTTCGCAGCCGTTCGGACCAGGACCGACGGACCCGGAGTCCGTACTCGACGTTGCGGGCAACAGAGGCGTCAAAGAGCGCCGCCTCCTGGAAGACCATCCCGATGCGTCGACGGAGCGCGAGTCGCTTCGATTCGTCGACGTCCCAGGCCCCGGTGCCCGCAAGCGTGACCGTCCCCTCGTCCGGTTCGAGCGCGAGCGCGAGCGTCCGGAGCAGCGTCGATTTGCCGACGCCGGAGGGCCCGATGACGGCGACGACCTCGCCGGTCCCGACGCCGAGAGAGAGGTCCCGAAAGACCTGTTCGTCCCCGTAGGACTGGGCGAGAGCTGTCGCCTGGAGCAGTGCCTCCGTCCGTGGTCGCGAGCGCTCGGGCGATTCGAGTATCGCGCCGCCCTCTCGCGGTCGTGACCGCTGGGACCCTCGGAGCATCACCGGCTCACCCCCTGATCGCCGAACCGGACGACGACGGCGTTGACGACCAGCACGAGCGCGAGCAGGACCGCCCCCAGGATCATCGCCGTCTCGTACTGGCCCTGCCTGGCTTCGAGCTGGATAGCGGTCGTCAGGGTTCGCGTCTTCGAGGTTCCGTCGACGCTCGTGATGTTGCCGCCGACGATGAGCACGGACCCGACCTCGCTGATCGCGCGGCCGAACCCGGCCAGGATCGCCGTCGCGATCCCGTAACGTGCCTCTTTGAGGACGACCAGCGCCACGTCCAGTCGTGTTCCTCCCAGCACGCGAGCGGCGTCGCGAACGTTGCCGCTCACGCCGGTAATCGCCGCGAGGCTGATCGCCGTGATCGGCGGCGTCGCGAGCACGAACTGCGAGATGATCATCGCCTCCCTCGTGAAAACGAGATCCATCGATCCCAGCGGCCCCTGCTTGGAGACCAGAAACAGCACGGCGAGCCCGACGACCACGCTCGGAAAGCCCATCCCGGTGTTGACCACCGACTTCACGAACTGCTTGCCGGGGAACTGAGAGAACCCCATCACGATCGCGACCGGGATGCTGACCAGCGTGCTCAGTGCCACGGCGACGAGGCTCACGTACAGCGACACGTAGGTGATACTCCAGAGGTACCCGTCTCTGAACGGGAGCTCGACAAGCGCCGAAAGCGGTTGCACGACGGGTTCGACGGCCATGATCACGCCCCTGTCGATTCGTCTCGCCACCCCTCGGGGACGTACTGCTGGAAGTCCGGGTCCTCCGAGAGGGCTTCGGGGTAAAACAGCTGTTCGCCATCGGACTCGTAGTCCGCGATCGCGTTCTGGACGTCCGGGCTCGTGAGCCAGCCGATGTAGGCCATCGCGAGGTCGTACTCGACGTCGTTGTGGACCGCGGGGTTGACAGCCATGACGCCGTAAGGGTTCGCGAGGGTCTCCGGGCCGCCCTCGATCGGACCTTCCACCAGGATCGCCAGATCGAGGTTCGAGCGCTGGGAGAGATAGGTCCCGCGGTCGGCGAGCGTGTACGCCCCCTGCTGGGTGGCGACGGTCAGCGCCTCGCCCATGCCCGTTCCGGTCTCCTGGTACCACTCGCCACCGGGGTCGCCAGCAGCGGCTTCCCAGAGGTGCAACTCCTTGGTGTGGGTCCCGGAGTTGTCCCCTCGCGAGACGAACGTCGCCTCTGTCTTCGCGATGGTCGTGAGTGCCTCGGTCGCCGAATCCGCCCCCGCAATCTCCGCGGGATCGCCCTCCGGGCCGACGATGACGAAGTCGTTGAACATGAGAGCGCGACGATTGACGCCGTACCCCTCACGCATGAACTCGTCTTCGAGGTCGCGTGCGTGGACCAGTACCACGTCCGAATCCCCGTTGCGCGCTGTCTTCAGTGCGGCCCCCGTTCCCTGCGCGACCACGTCGACGGACACGCCGTACCGCGTCTCGAAGTCCGGATGGATCGCGTCGAGCAAGCCCGTGTCGTAGGTGCTCGTCGTCGTCGTGAGCGTGAGCGTCTCGCCGGCCACGTCCGGCCGGTCGACGCTCCCGCTGCTTCGAGCACACCCGGCGGCCATCGTGACCGCCCCGGCACCCACCGCCGCCACGAACCGACGGCGTTGTATCTCCATAGACATAACGACGGTCGATTACCAAATATAGTTTGTGGCGCTCGGCGTAATCAGACGTGACTAGTCCGGGCCACGACCGACAGACAGCCGTGTCCCCGCCCCAGTGGGCATACCGCGGGCGATCCGTTCGTGACGATGTCCGCCACCCCGAAGTGGCAAAGGCGTCCGACAGAGGATCGCCGGCAGTATTATGGACGGATGACGAGTACGTCTAGGACGGAAAAACAGTCACACATGGTCGATAGAGAGACGACTCCACTGGACGACGGTGCATACGACGCCGAGGAACTGGTGTTGACCCGTCGGCAGGCCGAAGTCCTCGCGCTCCGGGAGCGGGGACTCACGCAGGCCGACATCGCCGATCGGTTCGGCACCACCCGCGCCAACGTCGCGAACATCGAGTCGAGTGCGCGCGAGAACGCCGAGAAAGCACACAACACCGTCGACTTTCTGGAGCGGCTGCACCCGCTCGTGGAGCTCGACATCGACGCACACACGTCGCTGTTCGACGTTCCGCCGAAGGTGTACTCGGCCTGTGACGACGCCGACGTCAAGGTGAGCAACTCCGCGGTCGACCTCGTCCAGAAAATCCGCTCGGAAGCCGGCGAGGCGATCAGCGACAACGTCGTCAACGAGCCGCTTCGGATCCTGGTCACCGAGAGCGGCGACGTCCGGGTCAGCAATCGGGCGTCGCACGGCGGCGAATGACACTCCCTCGTAGTGATTATTGTACCGATGTACCGGTACGACCGCCCGCCATCGAGCGGTCGATCCGGAACAGACGTACAATAATGACTATCAGTCAACTGCCTCGGGGTCACGTGGTTCGAGACGCGGAGCGTCTCGTCAGCACCGAAATCTCCGACTTCCGGACGACCCCGTGGCATCCGCCTCGGACTGCCGGTGAAGTGCTGCAATAGTGTACGGCTACTGTACGACTACAGATTCGAACGCGCTGGAAACACCGTACGTGCCTGGGTGGACTTCGCTCATCGTATTCAGTATTGCGAATGTAACAACACAATACTCATCAATCATTATAAATCCCCAAAGTCTTTGGGGGGCAGACACACCCAAAAAGCAGTCTAACGGACACAGGAAGCATGTCACATACGCCGACAATCGACCGGCGGGATCTGTTGAAGACGGCAGGAATATCGACGCTCGCCGTCGCTTCCGGGAGTACCCGGATGCTGGCCCAGAGAGACGACGAGAGCCCGGGTTCCTCAGACGAATCGGTCGAGACCGTCAAGACGATCTGCGCTCACTGTGCGGTCGGGTGTGGACTCGAGCTAGAGGTCGAAAACGACGCCGTCGTGGGACAGGAAACCTGGGACGACCATCCCATCAACCAGGGTGGACTGTGTGCGAAAGGCGCGAGCCAGGCAGACACGGTCAACGGAGAGACACGACTCAAGCAGCCGCTGAAAAAAGAGGGCGGCGACTGGAAGCAGATCTCCTGGGACGAGGCGATGTCCGAGATCGCCGACGAACTGTCCCGCATTCGCGAGGAGTACGGTCCCGATTCCGTGATGTGGATGGGATCAGCGAAGGTCAACAACGAGGAGGCGTACCTCTTCCGGAAGCTCGCGGCCTTCTACGGGACGAACAACGTCGACCACCAGGCCAGGATCTGCCATTCGACGACCGTCTCCGGACTGGCGAACACCTGGGGGTTCGGCGCACAGACGAACCCGCTCAACGACTACCAGTTCCAGGACGTGAATCTCATCGTCGGGCACAACCCGGCCGAGTCGCACCCGGTGATGATGCAGTACGTCCAGAAGATGCAGCGAAACGGCGGCACCGTCATCACCGCTGAGCCACGCTTTACCAAGACGTCCGCACAGGCCGACGAGGCCTACCGGATTCGTCCGGGAACGAGCACCGCGTTCATCAACAGTCTCGTTCATCACATCGTGTTCGACCTCGAAGCGCACGACAAGCAATTCATCCGCGATCGCGTCCAGGGCTGGGAAGAGGTCAAGGAGACGATCCGCGAGTACGACCTCGAGACGGTCTCGGATATCACCTGGGTCGACGTCGAAGACCTCAAGCACATCGCCGAGACACTGGCAAGTGCCGACACGTCGACCGTCGACTGGGCGATGGGAGCGACCCAGCACAACAACGGGACACAGAACATCCGCTCGTTCGCGATTTTGAACCTCGTGTTGGGCCACGCTGCCCAGTCCGGTGGCGGCCTGAACGTCGTCCGCGGCCACGACAACGTCCAGGGCGCGACCGACCTCGGTGTGCTCGCGAATACCCTGCCGGGGTATTACGGCCTCGGCGAGAGCGCCTGGCGTCACTGGGCGAAGGTCTGGGATCAGACCCCCTCGACCAGCGGGTCGGTCTCCTACGAGGAGCTGCGCGACCGGTTCCACTCGACAGACCTGATGGAAAAGAACGGCCTCACCGTCTCGCGGTGGTACGAGGCCGCCCATCCCGAAAACGAGGCCGGCGAGGACTTCCACCAGCCCAACCCGCTGAAGGCCGTGATGATCTGGGGGCACTCGCTGAACTCCGTCTCGGAGATGAAACGGATGCAGACGGCGATGGAGGAGCTGGACCTCATCGTCGGCGTCGATCCGTTCCCGACGCTCACCTCGTCGCTGCCGGACCGTGAGGACGGGATCATCCTGTTGCCCGCGGCCACCCAGATGGAATCGGCCGGAAGTATCACCAACAGTCACCGCTCGATCCAGTGGCGTTTCCAGGCAGTCTCGCCGCGGCACAACTCCCGGCAGGACTTCGAGATCATCACGGATCTCGCCGACCGCCTGGGCTTTGGCGAACACTTCGACTACGAAGCCGTCGAGGACGTGACCCACGAGTGGAACCTCGGCATGCGCACGATCGGGATGATCGGCCAGACGCCCGAACGCATCAAAGCACACATGCGCAATTCGGGGGTGTTCCGAACTGACGACCTCAAGGCGGAGGTCACCGAGGACCACCCGCTTTCGGGGGATTATTTCGGCATGCCGTGGCCGTCATGGCACAAAGACCACCCGGGGACGCCGATCCTCTACGACGACAGCGCTCACCCTGCCGACGGTGGTCTCGACTTCCGTTCCCGGTGGGGGACCGAAGATCCCGACGGCGAGTCCCTGTTGCGCAACGCCTACGAACCGGACTGGTGGGACGACGAGATCGAAGGGGTACCACAGTATCCGAACTGGCACACCGTGCTGCCCGATCCGGACGACCCGGCGGCGAAGACGATCCCGATCGAGTACGCCGAACGCGAGGACACGTCCGTCTACGACGCCGCCAAGGCACTGCAGGAGGCGGGGTACGACGTCGACCCCAGTGAGTACGAACAGTACGACAACCCCCAGCCCGATCCGCCGACAGGACGTGGGCGGGCGCGCGGCGACGCCTGGAACCTCTACGACGCGACGCCGATCCACCGCGAACCGATCGAGACGCCACGACCGGAGCTGGCCGAAGAGTACCCCACCTACGAGGACATGGAAGACCTGTTCCGGGTCAACCTCGACAACCGAACCAAACAGCAAAACCGGACTGACCTGGTCGACAACCGTCCGACGATCATGACGACCGGACGTCAGGTAGAGCACACTGGTGGTGGAGCGGAGACGCGGAACAACCGCTTCACGGCCGAACGCGCCCCGTACATGTACGCCGAGATCAGCCCGCGGTTCGCGAACGAACTCGGCGTCGAGACCGGTGACTGGATCACCGTCGGCACCGAGCGCGGGAAGATCGTCGTGCAGGCCCGGACGACCGAGCGGGTCAACGACGAGGAGATATTCCTGCCGTTCCACTGGGGCGGCGTCTTCGAGGGTGAATCGCTCGCGGACCGCTATCCCGACGGCCTCGAACCGCTCGTCATCGGCGATTCCGCGAACATCGGTACGTCCGACGGGTACGACCCACACACGATGATGCAAGAGACGAAAGCGAACCTCGCGCTCGTCGAACCGGCCGATCCGGACGATATCCCGGATCTCCCCGAGAAACAGCAGGCCTACCAGCGGGAGTTGGGTCTCACCGATTCGTATCTCGGAGGTGATGGTGCATGACGCTTCGAATCGTTCCCGATCCGGATCGGTGTATCGACTGCGGTGCCTGCGAGGTCTCCTGTAAAGTCGAGTACGACCTCCCGCATTCCGAAGAGCGGATCGAGGTCGTCACGCACAACGAGGGCCAGCAGGGGACCCAGTACACCGGCGCAGAACGGCACACGCCGATGTCGTGTTACAACTGCGAGGAGGCCCCCTGCATCGACGTCTGTCCGACCGACGCGCTGCACCGCGACGAACACGGGCTGGTGCAGGTCGACAAGGACGCCTGTATCGGGTGCTCGTACTGTGCGTGGGCCTGTCCGTTCGGTGCACCCCAGTATCCCGACGAAGAATCCGCGGCCGGTTCCTCCGGTATCATGGACAAGTGCACGACGTGCAAGCCGCGTCTCGAAGAGGACGAGGAGCCCGCCTGCGTCGCGAGCTGTCCGACTGACGCGCTCATGTTCGGGACGCCAGGAGAGATCGCCACAGAGGTACGCGAGCGGGGTAGCGAAGTGATGTTCGATGCCGACGAGCAGGAACTCGTCTTCGGTTCGATGATCGATTGATCGCCCGAAGCATGAATCCGACCCACATTCGGTCCGCAGTCGCCGCGGTGCTCGCCGTGGTCATAACGGGAGGGATACTCCTGTATCTGGAGAATCTCGCTCCGGGCCTGACCACCGGAACAGCCATGCGGGAGACGCTCGGATGGGCCGGCAGTCCGGCGTCGCAGTACACGTCGTATCAGGGTATCTGGATCGCCATGCGGGCGATACTGGGGTTGTACATCACCGTCGTTGCCGCGATCGTGACCCTGCAGACGCTGGTCACGGTGCGTGAATACACCGCTGAAGGGACTCCCGAACAATGACCACAAGACGACGCATTGCACGAGGTGAGACACGTGAGTGAATCGGAATCGACGCTTCGTCGGTTCTCGGATCAACAGGTGTACGTCCATCTCGTGACGGCCGCCGCGATCCTCTGGCTGTTGCTCACGGGGATGGCCATCACGTTCGCGGAATACGTTCCCTGGATACTGACGCTCATCGGCCACCAGCGTCTCATCTTCGCGCACGTAGTCGGCGGTGTCGCGCTCGTCACTATCGGCCTGTACTACGTCTTCTATGCGGTCTCCGGGCTCGCGACGGGGGATTTCCCGACCGAGTGGCTCCCGACGCTGACGACCGTCCGTGAGGGGTTCCAGTTCGTCAAGTACGTCCTCGGACGGGGTCCCAAGCCCGAATCGGATAAGTACACGTTCATCCAGAAGTCCGAGATCATCATCGTGATGGCCGAGATCACGGTCCTCTCGGTCACGGGCCTGTTGCTGACGTTCCCGAGCCTCCTCGTGCAATACAAGCCGGCGTTTCTGATCTTCAGCGACGTACACGCCCTCGTCGCGTTTACGCTGCTCATCGGGATCACCTACCACCTCTTCGACACCCACATCCAGCATTACCCGCTCGAACGGACGATGTTCACCGGGAAGATATCCGTCTCGGAAGCGCGAGAGAAATACAGTCGATGGGTAGACCCCGGAGGGAAGCGAACGGATGGGGGCGAAGTCGTGGCTGTCGACAGCGACGGGATCGAAATCCCGGTCGTCGGCGCTGTCCTCGCGATTTTCTTCTTCGTGATGATCTATCTCGGCCTGCTGGTACGGGCGGTTCTCTCACCGCTCCCGACCGGAGAATACGTCGTTGGACAGCTCGAACCAGAGGGGCTGCTCTCGGGGCCGCTCTGGGTCGTGTTCGCGGTGGCGTTCAACCTGATCGCGCTCGTTCTCATCGCGAGTCTCGTCGCGCTCGGGTACGGCATGTACATTCGATTCACCGAGAGGAGTGATACGACATGACGACGACTGATTCGACGGATACGACGGCACTGATGGAACTGTACGATTTCGCCTCCGGCGCGTTCGCTGACCCGCTGGACGCGTCGGCGATCGAGGCGCTTCTGTCCGGGCCGCTTCCGGAACCGGACGCCGTCCGCGACGAACAGCTCGCGGCGGGGCTCGCTGGGCTGGCGGAGTGGATCGAGGGCGTCGATGATCCCCAAGCCGCGGCCGACGAACTCGAAGCAGTCCACACGGATCTGTTCGTCGGCCCGCGGCCGTCGCTGCAGATCCACGAGTCCTACTACGCCGGGGATTTCCTCGGCGACCCGCTCGCCTCGGTGCAGTCGACGTTCCAGCAGCTGGGGATCAGGCCGGCCGGCGACCTCCGCGAGGAGGCCGATCACGTCGCTGTCGAACTGGCCGCGCTGCGAGAACTGTCGGCCGCGGGAGATCAAGAGGCAAAGGCGACGTTCCTTCGAGAACACGGGTGGTGGTTCGAGGACCTCGCGGCTGACATCCACGAGACGGCCGATCACGACCTGTATCGGGCTGTCGGGGATATCGCTGCCGGACTGGTCACGCTCGACGCCGATCGGCTGGGGGTCGAGCTATGACCACGGTCGGAGCCGTCGTCAGCGATTGTCGCGGGAGCGCAGCCATCGACCTACCGGTCGTCGCCACGGAACTGGACACGTCGGCGGTCGTGACGACCCACGACCTGGCTGCCGACAGCGACCGGATTCGAGCGGCGTTGCCCCTGGACGCGCTCGAGCAGGCCGTCGTCGTCGCGGGCGAAGGACGGGAGCGCGCCAGACTCGTCGCGGACCTGGCGGAGGCGGGCGTCAGGACGACGACGATCAGCCCCTACGTCGGCGATGCCGACGCCGGTCGGGCCGACGCGATCGTCACCGGCGCGGCCAACGCGGCTATCGCGACGTTGCCGGCCCGTGAAGCGTTCACGACCGGATCCGTGCCGACCGAGGAGTCCGTCGTCGTCGTTGGCGACGCTATCGCGGCGGCGGAACTCGCCGACGTGGCAGCGGTGACACTGATCGCGGACGGCCGAGATATCTCGACGGCGACGCTCCCCGCGTCGGTCGAGGTCGTTCGCGGGCAGGCCGACGACGTCGAACACCGCTCGGACGGCTACGCCGTCAGCCTGACACGACGGGTGACCGACGACTGCACCGGCTGCGGACGCTGTCTGCGCGAGTATCCCGAGGACACCACTGCCGTTCCCGTCGACGTCGTCACCGATCGAGACCTCGGGCCGGTCTGCCCCGTCGACGCGATCCGGTCCGCCTCGGATCCACAACGAGGGGAGTTGGTCGCCGACCAGGTCGTCTGGCCCGGATTCGACGGAGACCCGTCCGATACGAAGTGGATGCACACGGACACGACGGCCATCGCGACGAAAGTCCGCCACGTTGCGCGAATCCGCGACGGTCCGTCGGTCAGCGTCGACGGGTCGAACTGTGCCGTCGGCCGGCGTGAGCAGGACGGGTGTTCAGCCTGCCAGACGGCGTGTCCGAACGACGCCATCACCATCTCGACGGCGGGCGACGGCTCGGTCACGATCAACGACGACCGCTGTGTCGGCTGTGGTACCTGCGTTTCGGTGTGTCCCACGAACGCGATCGATCCGGTCCGGACGTTCGGGCTCGATACGTTCGTCGACGCCGTCCAGGCGGCGGTCGAGCCGCTGGAAGCGTCGACAGGCTCGATACTCCCGTTCTCCCGTGGCGAGCCCTCGATTCTGGCGTTCGTCGACGAGGGGCTTTCCCGACAGGTCGAACGCGCCCTGACGACCGGGACAGTGCCGGCCGTCGTTCCCGTTGCGGTTCCCAACGCGTTGCACGTCCCGGACGTAGCAGTGCTGTATGCGATCGCGCTCGGTGCGGACGGTGTCCTGTTGGCGGCCGATCCCGAGAAGGATCGCCAGCCAGTGCGGGAGACAGCCGACAGGGCCGAACGCGTGCTCGAAGAGATCGGGCTGGACGCCCGAGTGATGGTCTCCGAGAGCAGATCGCCGGACGATATCGCAGCGGCGCTGGCCGAGACCGCGCCGGACCGGACGGTGTCGGCGGCACTGGACGGCGCGGTCACCGCGGACTCGCGAGTCGCGACGGGACAGGCGGTCGTGGCCGGACTGGTTGGCGAACACGGTTCCGGCGAGGTCGACGTGACACTCCCCGGTGGCGGGGACGTCACGGTCGACTCGGCGTCGTGTACGCTCTGTGAGACCTGCGGCAACCTCTGTCCGACGGACGCGCTCACACAGGAGTCGGGGCGGCTTCGGTTCGATCCGGCCGCCTGTGTCGGCTGTGGCCTCTGTGAGACGGCCTGCCCGGAGGACGCGATCGAGGTCTCGGCGACGGTCACGGTAGACGAATCGGGAGTCGGTGACGAATACGTCGCCGTCGAGAAAGACCTCGTGTCGTGTTCGGTGTGCGGCGAGCCGTTCGCGTCTCGGGCCGGCCTCGATGCGATCCGCGAACAGCTCGACGAGGACGCGCTCGGGGTGATCGACCTCGACGTGTGCCCGTCGTGCCGACAGTCCACACCATCCGATATCGATGTACAGCTTCCACGGTAAACTCCTCGACGTCGACCTGACTGCAGGACGGATCGAAAGTCGATCGATCCCCGATCAGTGGCTCCGAAACCACCTGGGCGGTCGCGGTCTCGGGATCCGCGTGTTGCTCGAATGGCAGGACGCGGGTGTCGACCCCCTCGGTCCCGACAACGCGCTCGTGTTCATGACCGGGCCGCTGACCGGGACCGGAGTGCCCGGCGCGTCGCGTGTCTGGGTCGGGAGTCGCTCGCCACTGACCGGTGCGCTCGGGGAATCGTACTCGGGCGGACGGATGGGCCGCCAGCTCGCGCTGACTGGCTACGACGGGGTCGTCGTCCGTGGCGTCGCCGACGAGCCCGTCGTCCTCGAAATCGATGACGGAGAGCCGACGATACGATCCGGCCAGCGGTACTGGGGCGAGACGGTCGCGACTGTCGACGAGGAACTCGCGCCGGGGTCGAAGTCGGCTGCGTGTATCGGGCCGGCCGGCGAGAACGAGGCGTTGATCGCCGCAATCGTCAGCGACGGCAACCGCGCGGCCAGTGGCAAGGGCCTCGGTGCGGTCATGGGATCGAAACGTCTGAAAGCCGTCGTCGTCGACGGGACGACGCCGCCGCCGGTCGCCGACGAGAGCAGGCTGACCGACCTACGGGAACGATACAGAGCGGCCCTGCTGGACAACGACCGACTGATGGAGTGGGGCGCGTTCGGCACGACGGCGAACGTCGAGATTCTCAACGAGCGGGGGATGCTCCCGACGAAGAACTTCGAGACGACGTCTTTCGAGGGAGCGCAAGCGATCGGTGCCGCCGCTATCGACGAGGCGACTGTCGAGCAACAGGGGTGTATCAACTGTCCCGTCCAGTGTAAGAACGTCGTCCGGACCCGGTTTGCCGACGGCACGATCCGCACCGATGGCCCGGAGTACGAGACGCTAGCGTCGTTCGGCAGTCTCGTGATGAACGAGGACCTCCAGACGATCCTCCGGGCGAACTACCTCTCGAACACCTACGGGATCGACACGATCGGGGCGGGTCACGCTATCGCTGCCGCCATGGAGGCGACCGACGAGTACGAGTGGGGCGACTCGGGGGCGATCCTCGAACTCGTAGAGAAGATCGCGTTTCGGGAGGGAATCGGTGACATCCTCGCGGATGGTCCGGAAGCGACCGAAGACGCCCTCGAAATGGAGACAGAACCCGCACACGTCAAAGGGGCACCGATGAGCATGCACGATCCGCGTGGGAAGAAAGGCGTCGGCCTCTCGGCTGCGGTCTCTCCCCGCGGCGGTACCCACAACGAGGGCTTCGACGACATGCTCCTGGAGCGAGCCGCCGAGCAGACCGATCTCCCTGTCGACAGCGGTATCGGTGCCGCGGAGACCGACGGCAAACCGGAGGCGGTCGTCGTCTTCGAGAACGCCCAGAGCTTCGTCAACTCGCTCGTGCTGTGTTCGCACCTGGTGACGACAGTCGGTCCGGACCGCAACTACGAACTCGTGACCGGGCTCGTATCCGCAGCGACCGGTCTGGACCTTTCCGTCGAGTCGTCGCTCCGGATCGGTGAACGCAACTTCACACTCGGCAAACTCTTTGCCTCGCGAGAAGGGTTCACTGTGGCTCACGACAAACTCCCCGAACGGCTTCGCCAGCCAGTGCAAGGTGCGCCGGCGGGGGTCGATCTCCCGGAGCTGTCGTTTTCGAAGGCAGAGCTCGCGGAGATGCGCGATCGGTACTACGACCTTCGTGGATGGACCGACGAGGGGATCGCCTGCACGAAACTGGATGCGATCGGACTCGGTGAGTTCTCTCAACTGAGCGAGTCCGAACCGAACCCCGGAGAGAACTGCATAGCCGATGACTGATCGTGCCGTTGTCCTCGTCTGTGGTGGGACTGCAACGCGGTTTGCCGCGGGTGATAAGGTGTTGGCGTCGGTCTTCGAGCAGCCGCTTGTCAAACACGTCGCTGACCGCGTGGCGGCACTCGCAGACGAACTCGTCGTCAACTGCCGGCCCGAACAGGAACCGGAACTGCGGGACGCACTCGCGGCTCACCCCGCCGAGATTGCCGTCGACGACCGACCGGGAGCTGGACCGCTCGCGGGCATCAATCGTGGCCTCGCCGCGAGCGAGGCCGAATACGCCGTCGTCGTGGCCTGTGACATGCCCCTCGTCGACCCGGCGTTCGTCGAGCTTCTGTTCGACCGGGTACAGAATCGGGAGGCCGCGATCCCGCGACAGGAGAGCGGATGGTACCAGCCTCTCCAGGCAGCATATGCTGTCGAGCCGATGCAGGTGGCCACCGACCGGGCACTCAAGCAGGGAGTCGACCGGCCGATCGAGCCAGCGCTCGACCTCGATTACGTCGTCGTCGAGGCGACCGAGTACGAGCAACGCGGGACGTTCTTCGACGTGAACACCGTCCACGACCTCGAAACCGGGGCCGAGCGGTACGCCGACATCTTCATAGCCGGACCGACCGAAAACCCGGGTGTGAACGTGACGCTGCGTCTGTTCGCGACGTTCCGCGAGGCCGTCGGTCAGAAAACTGTCGAGCGCGAACTACCGGAGGGTTCGACCATCGAGACACTGCTTCGACACATCGAGGCCGACCACGAGGAGTTAGGCGGGCGACTGGTCGAAAACGGTGAGATCACCTCCGAAGTGAGCGTCCTCAAGAACGGACGGGAAGTACTGCATCTCGACGGGATCGAAACACCGCTTCAGGACGGTGATACCGTCTCGATTTTCCCGCCGGTCGCGGGGGGGTGATCAAGTGTCGTCACGTGGGTCTATTTTTTCGCGTACTGCCTGGCCGTCGTATACGCTTCCCGGACTTGCCGGAACGTGTCCTCGTCACCACCCTGGTCGGGATGGACCTCCTTGACTCGCTCCCGATAGGCGTCCCGAACGTCGGCAAGCGGCGCGCCCGCGGGCAGCCCCAGCCGGGCGAAGGCCTCACTGGCCGGGTGCCTCACAGCTCGGGCAACGGTCGGCGTATCCGGCGTCTCGAAGGGGAGTCGTGCGCCGATGGCGACGCCCGGGAGTTCGTGTTCGACGAGCACAGGCGTGATTGGGGTTCCGACCAGCCGGAAGTACGTCCGGGCGTCGAACGTGATCGCCACCTCGCGGTCGGGCAGGTAGAACGCGACGGACTGACCGACGACGGCGTGGTCTTCGGCGTAGCGTTCGCCGATCCGTTCCAGGTACGCCCGGATCTCAGAGCGACGTCGCGTCTCCGTGTCCCCGTCGGATGCGGACGGTCTCGCCAGGTACAGCCGATCGATCGCGACGAACAGTCCCGCGACGACGACACTACAGGCCCCTCCCAGAGCGATGCCGACGACGAACCACGACGGGAGTGCCGCGAAACTGTCTAGCACATTGTCGACAAGTAACGGATACCACAAACAAGAACCGCTCGCTGGGGGCAAGCCATGCGGGATTGCGATCGGTTTCTCCGAGCAACCCGTTCTGGATTGCGACCTGCGCCCTCACAGTGATTGTGGGAGGTCTGTTCCGGATCGATCGGACGACGTCGTCCTCGTGAGTGAAACGAGCGAGGGCTCGTCAGCGCGTCACTCTGACGGCATGCGGTCGTACCGGTAAACCGCGACACTGATCACTATCAGACTGCCCGTCGACCCCTAGCCGATGTATCTGAGATCCTCTTCGGACGCCGCGGGACCGCCGCCCTCCATCTCCTGGATCTTCCGGACGACTTCCTCCATCTCGTCAGCACGCTCTTCGAGCGAACCGAAGTCCACCTCGAATCCGATGACGTCCTGGAGGACCTCGAGCACCGCCTGGGCGCTCTTGGGGTCGACCAGGTACCCAGAGGTTTCACCCATCAGGCAGGCCGCCGGGAGCTCCCGACGCTCGCTCAACCCGAGCAACAGCCCCGAGACCCCGACGATCCCGCCGGCGGGTTCGTCCTCGCGGAACTCGACGCCGACGCCTTCGAGCACGTCGATCAACTCGTCGGTCGTCGCCGCGCCGAGCACGTCGTACTCCTCGATGAGCTCGCCGGTCGGGACACCGCCGAGAGCGAACACTCGCTGGACGTCCAGTCGCTCGGCGACGTCCAGGAACGTGTCGGTCAACCCGTAGTGGCCCTCGTTGTCCTGTGCCTGGTGGTCACCAGTCAGCGTGACCAGGTCCGACCCCTCGTCGGTTTCGACGGCGTGGAACTCGGCGTTGGCCAGTTCGGCCTTGCCGTCCTCGACGGTCACCTGGGGTGGGAAGTGCGTCGAGTACACGCGTGCGACGAGCGTGCTGTCCAGTTCCTCGAGGACGTGCTCGGCGGCGAGTTTGCCGACGTGTCCGACGCCTGGCAGTCCCTCGACGAGCACCGGATCGTCCAGGTCCGGCTCGGCGAGAATCTCAGTTTCGTATGCGTCCATACCCGCTATTCGCGGCGTCGCTGCTTAAGTGCCCGTCGGTACGAACCGTATCGATCCTCGGGCGAGAACGGGGCCGGAGCGCTGTTGACGGCGTCGGCCCCACAGTCGGGGCAGGTCGCCGAGAGAGTATAGACCGGCCGATCGTGGACATCGTGCCACGCCGAACAGACGCGGATATCGGATTTCATAGCGGATGGGCGCGACGCAACGAACTATTCTTCGTCGGTGTTGCGCTTGCGGTGATACTGTGCCGTCCCGCCGTGCTCTGTGATGGCGCTTGCCGCTCGCTCGGCGCTGGCTTCGAGCTCCGACTCGGCGGTCTTGTAATCCGGCGCCTTGACCTTGATCCGGTACTCGGGCGAACCGACGTAGGTCACGTCGAGATCGACCTCCTCGGGAACACCGGAAGACGAGTCGTCCGTGCCCCCACTCGCGTCGCTCGCGGGGACCTTCCCGTTGCCCTCGGCCGCCTGGAGCGCCTCCTTGATCGCGTCGACGCCGTCGCTGCCGAACGCCCGCAGGTCGACGTAGCCCGTCACCTCGACGTAAGGCACCGAGACGTTCTCGCGAGCGGTCTCGACGATCGCCTCGATCTCGTCGTCTTCGAGGTCGGTGTCCTCGAGGGCTTCGACACCGCGGATGGCGGCCGCCTCGAAGCCCGCGTACATCGAGCCGAACTCCGCGAGCAGTTCGTTGCCGACGGCGGCGTACTTCTCGTCGGAAATGTCCGCACCGAAAGACTGTTCCATCCAGTTGTCGGCCTTGCGCTCGTTTTTCCACTCCTGGATCTTGTCCTTGCGCTGGTGATCGTTGACGTCCTTCAGCGAGAGGTCGATCTGCTGGGCCGACTCGTCGACTGAAAGCACCTTCGCGACGACGCGCTGGTCAGTGCTGACGTGGTCGCGGACGTTCTTGATCCAGCCGCTTGCGACCTCGCTGACGTGGACGAGCCCGCGCTTGTCCTCGTACTCCAGCAGGTCGACGAACACGCCGAAGTCCTCGATCTCGTCGATGCGACCCACGACGAGTTCGCCCGGGTCCGGCCACCCGCTGTACTTCATCGTTACCGGGCCTCGACGGTCTCGACGACCTCGCCTTCGATTTCGGCCTCGCCGCCAGTGGGGACTGCGAGCGTGTGCCCACAGACCGCACAGGCGACCTCCGTGGCGGCCTTGCCGAAGACGATCTGTTCGTTCTCACAGTCCGGACACGCGACAGTGTAGAAGCTTCCAGCCATCGTGATCACTCCTGGAACTCGAGTCGGCCGGCGCGCCAGCCCTCGCGGACGTGGGCCTTGCCACACTCGCTGCAGCGGTAGGTGAGATTCGTCTTCTTGGTGGGCTTGTCCCCGCCGGGGACCTTCGAGAACTTGCCGTCGTTCCCGATGCCGGACTGGCGCTTGCGCTGGCGGTCGTTGACCTTCTTCATGCCCGAGGAGCGGCCCGTCCGGACCTTCTCGACCTCGTGTTCGTTGTGCTCGTTACAGTGCGGACAGTACGTGTTAAATCGGCGTGGCATCTGCATAGCGAATCGTCCTTGCCCGAGGTTTGACGTGGGCGCTTAAAACCCGTTTGGTTCCGTTCGCGGCTCCACACGCCGGCCTCTCGTGGCCTGGCCGGGGCTCCGAAGTCCCTAAGTGCGGTTGTGCCGAAGAACGGGCATGAAGAACCTCATCATCAACGGCGATCCGGGCGACCTCCGGAAGGACGCCGTCATCGAGTACGACGGCGAGGAGTACGTCTGTTTCTCCGTCAAGCGCCAGGGCGACTGGCACGGTCCCGAGCGTCCTCAGCTGTGGTGCACGGTCGGCCAGGAAGACGAACGCGAGGCCTACGAGCGCCGCCAGTACATCCCGATGCACTTAGAGACCCTCGCGGCGGAAGCCGAAGCCGTGTCCGTCCTCGAGACCTAGTCCAGCTGTCGGCTCGCTACCCCGAGGCGCGTTCGCTTTCGAGAGCCGCCTGGTCGACTCGATAGATCGTCACCGCTGACCACTCGTTCTCGACAGTCACGGCGTCGAGCTGGTCGACGGTGATCGCCTGGTAACTGTCTCGCTCGTCGGGGCCGACGTAGATCAGCTCGACGTCGTAGTTCGCCAGGAGCCGCCGCTGGTCGGTCGGCTGGCCGGTGAAAATCGTCTCGACGTCTGCGACCCGTCGCTCGTAGACCTCCGATCCACGATAGGCCCGCTCTGGCGGCTTTCCGACGAGGGTCGGCACGCCGGTCAGGCTGGCAGGTGCGTTGTCCCATCGGTACTGCTGGCCCGGATGGCTGGCCATGTTCGGTTGCCCCTCGACCTCGCCATCGAGCCAGTAGATCGGCTCGGCCTCGGCGGGATGGTCGGACTCGACGAACGCCAGCGCGTCCATCGTCGGGTCGGTATCGACCAGTGTGAGTCCACCGACGAAGGCAACCGAGACGACGAGCAGCCCGACCAGCAGTGTTCCCCCGGCCCGCACGTGCTCGCGCTCGTCTGAGAGCCCCCGGGAGACGCCGTTCAGGGCCAGCCAGCCGCCCGTCCCGACGACAAGCAAGAACAGGGCGAGGGCGGCCCAGTCGGGCACGCCGGCCACCGACGTGCCCGAACCGGTCAACCCGAAGTGCCCCGAGAGCGCGAGCGCGCCGTACAGCGAGAGCGCGCCGACCAGGACCGCAGCCAGTGCCTGGAACCCGCGCCGCCACTGGGGTCCCGACAGTCCGAGCGAGGGATGGTGGTCGTCCAGAACCCGCGTCAGGACGACGCCCGCCGCGACGGACGCCAGGATCCAGGCCTGCATGTATACTTTGAATACCGTGTTGAACCGCCCGGGGGCCGCGTCCTCCTGCAGGTAGAGAAACTCGACGAGGACGATCAGTCCCGCCGCTGCGATCAGTAACACGGTCTCGAAACCGAGCCGGACCTGACGACCGTCGACCCCCGTCACGTCCGAGGGGCCGACGTCGGGAACGGACTCGAGGCGCAACAGCACCCAGCCGACGACGATCAGGGGGCCGAACAGACCGACAGCGGTGACGTCGATCACCGTCGTCACCGCGACTGTCAATGCGACGAGAGCGACGAGAGTCAGCCGCGAGGAGACGACCGGGCGGCTCTGCCGGTAGAGGTACAGCCAAAACAGGAAGAGAAACGCCCCGTGAGTGACGAGCAGTTCGGCGAGCGTGCTCCGGTTGGGAAGGACACCCGGAGAGCCAGTCGCGCTCGCGGTAGCGAGCCAGTACGGCGAGGAGAGCAGCCAGGCCAGCACGAGGACGACCGTGCCGGCGGCGACCGAGACGACGACCGTCCGTCCCTCCAGCAGCAGTCGACGCCCGAACGTTTCCGTTCGGTCTGTCGGTCGATTCGGTGAACGGTCGGGATCGCCCACTCGACCGGAGAACGCCCCACCGGACGGTCGGCGGAGCCGATCGCGGCCGAAGAGAGACGCGAGTGGTCGATCGGGGGCGAGCGCGAGCGCCAGGACAGTCAACCCGCCGACGGCGGGGAACGACCACGTGTTGACGACGGCCACGACGGCCCCGAGCGCCGGGACGATACCGAAGACCGTCAAGAGCGTGCGACGACGCGAGCGGTCGGTGCCCGCCACGAAGGTCTGGACGAGCACAGCGGCGACGGCAAGCAGAAACGGCGTGCTCATCATGTGGGCGTGGAGGTCGCCGTTGAGCCACGCGAACAGCGGGAACTCGGTTATCGCCCCCTCGAGCACCCGACTGGCCGGCCAGTAGTGGAACTCCGAGATTGAGCTCGCGACCCCGTGCTCGCGCGGAAGGACGAGCAAGAGTCCGGCGAACGCCTCCCAGACGCTTGCCAGCGTCGCCGGGATCGCGCTCAGCGGCCCGAGCCGCGCGGCGACGGCATCTAGCAACGCGCCACCGAACCGAAGCGCCGTCAGGAGGTTGCTGGCGAACCCGACGAAGAAGGCGGCCGCGATCCCGGCCCGCCGGTACGAGAAGCCACGGTGGGCGGCGATCGAGCCCGCCAGGCCGTAAGCGGCCGTCACGAGCATGGCGTAGTACCCCGAGAGCGCGAGGTTGTAGGCGAACCGACCGGTCGTGTCGGTCAGTCGGGCGAGCAGCGACGCCAGCAGATGGCCGCCATAGTAATACCGGACGGTCTCGCCCGCAAACCAGGCGTCCTCCGGGGGGATGGTCGACCCCCGGAGCGACGATTGCAGCAAGCTCATATCGAGGAACTTCTCGCCGCCGCCGGGGGAGGCAGCCGGATCGACGGCCCGGATCGCGACCAGAAAGAGAAACGCGGCCGCGAACACGAGTGCAGTACGCACGTACGCGTCGTGGTCGATCGCGAACCCGCGATAGACCGCGACAGCCGAGAGTCCGGCGAGCGCGAGCAGACCGATCCACAGCCCGAGCCGGATCGAGACCCTCCCGAGGGCGAACACGAGGAGGAAGACAAAAGCGAGCGCTATCGGGAGCGCCAGCGTCGAGCCGCGGTCCTCGAAATCGGGGAGCAACGCGTGTGCGAGCGGCTGTCCGAGATACAGCAACAGGAGATAGGTCCCCAGCCAGAGCGCGACCAGCCCGTATTCCATTACGACCACGAACGGCGATCTGACCAATAGGTTTTGTGAACGCCACTCGGCGAAGTCGTGGGCTTGTACGTCGAGTCGGGTCAACTGCCCCGGTGTCACGTGGTTCGAGACGCGGCGCGTCTCGTCAGCACCGAAATCTCCGATTTCCGGACGACCCCGTGGCATCCGCCTCGGACGGCCGGTGAAACCGACGCTCGCACCACGAGTACCAAACCGCAGTTGGTATGTCGCCCAGTCCACTCTACTCGGGTAAGATGGTAGACGTCAGCGTTATCGGCTGTGGAAACATGGGCGGTGCTCTGATCAGAGGGCTTGCCCGAGACAGCGAGCACCGGGTGACGGCGATCGACGCCGACCCCGACGCGCTCGCGACGGTCGAGGCGTACAGCACGGAAACGACGACGGATCTGTCGGCCGCCGCGGAGAGCGAGGTCGTCGTCCTCGCGGTCAAGCCGGACGTGGTCACGAGGGTCCTCGAAGACCTGGCGCTATCGGCCGATCAGACGCTCGTGACGGTCGCGGCGGGCGTCTCGCGAGCGTTCGTCGCCGATCGGACCGAGGCAACGGTCGTCCGGGTCATGCCGAACCTGGCCGCCGAGACCGGTGACATGGCGGCTGCGGTGACTCGCGAGGGGCTTTCCGAGAGCGTCCGCGAACTCCTGGACAGCGTTGGCGAGTACGCCGTCGTCGACGAGGCGTTGATGGACGTCTCGACGGCGGTCAACGGGAGCGGACCGGCCTTCGTCTTCTACCTCATCGGCGCGATGAAAGAGGCCGGTATCGAGGGCGGCCTCGATCCCGAGCAGGCTGAAACCCTCGCAGCCCAGACGTTCAAGGGCGCGGCCGAGACCGTTCTCAGAGACGACCGCAGCGTCGACGAGTTGATCGACGCGGTCTGTTCGCCCAACGGGACGACGATCGAAGGGATGGAGGTCCTCTGGGACAGCGACGTCGAAGAGAACGTGATCGAGGCCGTCGGTGCGGCCGAGCGACGGTCGGCGGAGATCGCGGAGGCGTTCGACGATGAGTGACGAGATCGAGAGGGTCGCCACCGAAGCGATCAGACAGGTCGACGCCGAGGAGATCGACCGTGCGCGCCAACTCGCCGCGGACGCCCAGCGCGTCGTCGTCAAGGCGGGGACGAACTCCCTGACCGACGGTGACTCCCAGCTCGATCGCGTGAAGTTAGATAAGCTCGTCAGCGACATCATGGACCTGCGTCGGCGAGACAGAGACGTCCTTTTGGTCTCTTCCGGAGCGATCGGAGCGGGAACCGGCCTCATGGGCAGAGACAGCGACACGGTCGAGGAAGGGCAGGCGCTGTCGACGATCGGCCAGAGCCACCTGATGCGCCACTACACGCAGAGTTTCGACCGGTACGACCAGCAGGTCGCCCAGTTGCTGTTGACCGAACACGACCTGAAAAACCCCGAGCGGTTCACCAACTTCCGCAACACCGTCGAGACGCTGTTCGAGTGGGGCGTCGTCCCGATCGTCAACGAGAACGACGCGGTCGCGACCGAGGAGATCCAGATCGGCGACAACGACATGATCTCGGCGTCGATCGCGGTCGGGATCGACGTCGACTTGCTGGTCACCCTGACCGACGTCGGCGGCGTCTACACCGGCAACCCCAAGGACGATCCGGACGCCGAGCTGATCGAAGCCGTCGGGGACAACTACGACGCCGTTCAGGCGATCGTCGACGAGTCGACAACCGGCGGGTTCGGCGGCATCCAGACCAAGATCCAGGGCGCGCGTGACGTCAGCGAGTACGGCATCCCGGCGGTCATCGCGAGGTCGACCGAGCGGGACGTCCTGGAGAAAATCGCCACAGCCAAACCCGTGGGGACGGTATTCGTCCCCATAAACGGTGATACCGATGAGCGAGAACGAGGAGACACCCACGATGAGTGAGTACGACACCGACGCGCAGGTGACCGAGGCACAGCAGGCCGCGCTACGGCTGGCCAACGTCGACGAGCAGACGCGCAACGCCGCGCTCAACTCGATCGCCGACGCGATCCGAGACAACAGCGAGGCGATCCTCGAGGCCAACGCTGCGGACGTCGAGGAGGCAGAAGCGATGCTCGAACGCGGCGAGTACACGCAGGCGCTGGTCGACCGGCTCAAGCTCGACGACGGAAAGCTCGAATCCATCGCCGAGATGGTCGAGAGCGTCGCCGAGCAGGACGACCCGCTCGGCGAGACCCTGCAGGCTCGCCAGCTCGACGACGACCTGGAGCTGTACAAGGTCGCCGTTCCCATCGGCGTCGTCGGGACGATCTTCGAGTCCCGGCCCGACGCCTTGGTCCAGATCGCCGCGCTCTCGCTGAAGTCCGGCAACAGCGTCATTCTCAAGGGCGGCAGCGAGGCCAGCGAGTCCAACCGCGTCCTCTATCAGACGATCGTCGAGGCCACGGTTGAGGCCATCGACGCGATACCCGAGGGCTGGGCGCAACTCATCGAGGCTCACGAGGAGGTCGACGCACTACTGGAGATGGACGAGAAAGTCGACCTGCTCATGCCCCGCGGTTCCTCGGAGTTCGTCTCCTACATCCAGGACAACACCCAGATTCCGGTGCTGGGCCACACTGAGGGGGTCTGTCACGTCTACGTCGACGAGGCGGCCGACCTGGAGATGGCCGAGGAGGTCGCCTTCGACGCGAAAGTCCAGTACCCGGCCGTCTGCAACGCCGTCGAGACGCTGCTGGTTAGCGAAGCCGTCGCCGAGCAGTTCCTGCCCGGGATGGTCGAGCGCTACGAGGACGCCGATGTCACGCTGCGGGGCGACGAGCACACCCGCGAGGTCGTCGACATCGATCCTGCGACCGCCGAGGACTGGGACAGCGAGTACGGCGACCTCGAACTGTCGGTCAAGGTCGTCGAGGACGTCTACGAGGCCGTCGAGCACGTCAACACCCACGGCTCGAAGCACACCGAGTCGATCGTCACTGACGACGACGAGGCCGCCGAGACGTTCATGACCGGCATCGACGCCGCAAGCGTCTTCCACAACGCCTCGACCCGGTTCGCCGACGGGTATCGCTACGGGCTGGGCGCGGAAGTCGGCATCTCGACGGGCAAGATCCACGCCCGCGGTCCGGTCGGATTGGCCGGGTTGACGACCTACAAGTACTATCTGGAGGGTGACGGCCAGCTCGTGGCCACCTACGCCGGTGACGATGCCGCACCGTTCACACACGTCGATTTCGACGGCGAGTGGACGCCGGGTCATCGCAGCGACGAGTGATCGTAATTGCTGTCGTGGGTCACCGGTGGGACTGCACAGAAGCGTGCAGCTGACCCGGAACAGATGTACAGCAATCGCGACGACAGCACTTCGGTATGCGGGACTTCACCACCGGACGGCCCAGTTGGACTGCACATGTCCGGTATACTTATTTGGGGTGGCGAAATACTGACAGACGAATGCGGCCGATTGCAGTGTCTGGATCGCGCTTCGTTTGCGTCGCGTCCAGCCCTGTTTTCGCAAACCTCGTAGGGGCCGTGTAGGCCCCGTATTCACTCTTCGTCGAGGTCTGTCCGGTTTCGATGGAACGAGAGTCGAATAGCTGCTCCACGACGCGAGAACCGACGACACCCGCGTGGGACGCCCCCATCCACGGCGGGGACGAAGACAGCGGGGGAGAAAAATGAGTGAGCGAACGAGACTCAAAGATAGCGAGCAAGCACAACGCGAACGGCAGCGGCAAATAACGACCGGTGCGCAAGCCGTGGTGGCTGCACTCGAACAGGCTGGCGTCGAGGATATGTTCGGCGTCGCCGGCGGCGCGATCATGCCCTTCTACGACGCCCTGTACGATTCCGAGATCAGTCACTTCACGATGGTCCACGAGCAGGGGGCGGCCCACGCGGCGGACGCCTACGGGATCGTCTCTGGCGAACCCGGCGTGGCTTCCGCGACGTCCGGTCCCGGCGCGACCAACCTCATAACGGGAATCGCCGACGCTTCGATGGACTCGGATCCGATCATCGCGCTGACCGGCCAAGTCGAGACGGACTTCGTCGGCAACGACGCCTTCCAGGAGACGGATACGACCGGCATCACCCGACCGATCACCAAGGAGAACTACTTCGCCAGCGACAGCGACAGCGTCGGCGATACCGTCAGCGAGGCGTTCGCGCTCTCGAAGGCAGGTCGTCAGGGTCCGACGCTGGTCGACCTCCCGAAGGATACGACGATCGGTGCGACCGAATCTCGGCCGGCCAAGCCCGAAACACCACCCACGTACGAACCACCCGAGATTGCCGACGACAGGGTCGTGACGGCCGCCGCCGACGTGCTTGGAGGTGCAGATCGGCCCGTGATTCTCGCCGGGGGCGGCGTGATCAAAGGGGAGGCCAGCGACGAGTTGCGGTCGTTCGCCCGCGAGTACGAGATTCCCGTCATCA
>JBMCBU010000001.1:0-45973 GCA_048623335.1 Halapricum sp. | reverse complement strand
GAGCTCGTCGAGTTGGCATCCTCGACACACGCGATTATCGGCGTGTCACGACGAGCACGCCCACCCCGGCCAGCGCCCCGGCGACCGCGCCCGCCGCTAGCGCGAACTGGGGGTCACCGCTCGCGCCGTAGCCGACGAGAAACACGCCGAGAACGGTCGTACCGAAGGCCCCACTGGCGAAGGCGAGTCGGTACTCCCGGCTACGTGTTCGTCCAGCCAGCCCCATGTACGTCCCCGTCATCGCAGCCATCCCGAACCCGAGCGCGACCGGCATGCTCACCTGCTCGGGGTTCGGGAACGTCGATCCGATCAACGGGACGGTCACCACGAACACGAGTGCGAAGACGGCGATCCCGGCGGCGGTCGAGAGTACGGCGTCGGTATAGCCCATCGACAATCCGGTTCTCGCGACGGAGGTAAAGTAATTCTGCCAGGCTGATAGCGCTCGTTGTAGCGATCTACCGGTGTGACCGCACGGAGTCGTGCGGTCGACCCGGAACAGACTCACACCGATCACTAACCTGGAACAGACCCATACCGATCACTAACCTGGAACAGACTCACACCGATCACTATTACGTCGCGCTGTCGGCGGCTGAGAGGGATTAGCGTAGAAATCCATAGATTTCTCTCGGGAAGTCGATATCCATCACCCGATCGGAGGTGGGAGTGGTCTGCACAACGTTTGCACGTTCGGTGTCCATTGCATAGCTAGAAACGGACACCGGTGACCCGGAATCGACAAACTCGACGTTCAGAAGTAACGCTGACCACTCATTCCTCCGATCGGCTACGCTCACCCCGATGAGCGTAGCTGTTTTGTACGCACGCACCCTCGCTGAGAACGACAGATGACGACCGATGCCGTCCCGAGCGGTCGCGAGTACGGTCGTGCCGTGTTCGTCCTCGGTGGCGTGCTAGCAGTCGTGCTGGCGGGGCTGTTGCTCCCGACGCTGGTTGGCTCGTTCGGGCCAGCGCCACTCGAATCGCTGCTGGTGCCACAGCAGGGGGACGGTGGTGGTTCAAGCGGGGCGCTCGGAGCACTCGATCCGGGCGATTCGACGACGGTCGGCGGTCTCGACGAGAACGAGACGTCCGCACTGCGCTCCCAGAGCGCTGAGACGCACTTCGTCGTCGAGTCGACGGAGGCCGCCTACTGGCGTACGGGGGCCTACGAGACCTACACCGGCGGTGGGTGGGATCGCTCCGACGACGCGAAGTCGTACGACGGACCGATCGAGACGGAGGGTCTCGTCGACCGGCAGATCTCCTACCGTGTGGAGTTGAACCGCTCGGCGAGCGCGCTCCCGACGGTGTGGCGACCACGGACGGTCGAAACCGACACCCAGATAACGGTGACCGACCAGCGATCGATCGCCGGGTCGCGAGTCGTCGAGTCCGGAACAGCCTACGAGGCCACGAGCGTCCGCCCGCCTCAGGATCCGGAGACACTCGAGGCTGCCGGGGACGACTATCCGACGGCGATCGAAGACCGCTACACCCAGTTGCCCGGTTCGACGCCCGACCGGCTGTGGCAGTTTACCGGCCAGCTGACCGATGACGCCCGGACGCCCTACGAGACTGCGGTGCGGATCGAACGGTGGCTGGAGACCAACAAGTCCTACTCGCTGAACGTCTCCGATCCGGGCGGCGACACCGTCGCCAGCGACTTCGTCTTCGAGATGGAAGAGGGCTACTGTGAATACTTCGCGACCGCGATGGTCACGATGTTACGCACCCAGGGGATCCCCGCCCGCTACGCCGTCGGCTACTCGACCGGCCAGCTCGCCGGCGAGAATACCTACACTGTCCGGGGGATGAACGCTCACGCCTGGGTGGAGGTCTACTTCCCCGACGTGGGCTGGGTGCAGTTCGACCCGACGCCGGGTCAGGAACGCATGCAGGCCGAAGAGGACGCACTCCAACAGCAGAACCCCGACGCCGACGAGTACGACCATACCGAGACGGGGAGTCCGGGCGAGCAGTTCAGTCCTAACGAATCCGGAGCCGTGGCCGAACCGACGTCCACAGAGCAGGGGGCTGACACGGACGAGCGCGACGATCTCAACGGAAGCGACGGGTCGGAAACTGACAGACAGGCAAACGAGACCGACCCCGACGAGGACGATGGGTCGGCAAACGAGACCGACCCGGACGAAGACCGCCAGGATCCGGACGCCGACGACCCACGCTCCGCCTACGATGTGTCGCTTTCGGACCGTCCCGTGCCGGGCAGGAACGTGACGGTTCGGGTCACCCGCGACGGCTCGGCCGTTTCGGGGGTCGTCGTGCTGTTCAACGGCGAGCCGGTCGGCGAGACAGACTCCGACGGGACAGTCATCGGCGAAGTTCCCTACGAGCGACGACTCAACGTGACGATTCAAAACCAAGAGGCGGTCGCGGTCGGCCGGGAAGACACGCTCGGTGGCCTGTCGGCCGGGGTCGCGAGTGACGACCGCCAGTACGCCGGTCGATCGGCCCGGCTGTCGGCGAGCCAGGCCCCGTCGCAGACGGTCACGAACTCGAGCTACGACGTACCGACGAACGCGACGCTGTCGGTGTCAGGGACCGTCGCGACCGGACGGACGGTCACGCTGACGGCGACTGTCGAGGGCCAGGCGATTCCGAACGCGACAGTCCGACACGACGGCGAGCCGATCGGCACGACCGACGGGGCCGGGCGACTCGACATCACGCTCCCGACCGATCCCGGAACGACGACACTATCGGTCCAGCGGGGCGAAGTCTCCGGGAACCGGACGCTGCAGTTGCACGAACTCGTACTCGACGCCGAACCACAGCTTCCGGTCGCGCTCCCCTGGACAGGCGTGACAGTGACGGCCGAGCTCGGCAACGAGACGGTCTCGGGCGTCCCGGTATCGATGGGCGGCGAGCGTGTCGGCACGACCGGCGTCGACGGGACGCTGTCTGCGACACTGCCACTCGCTGACAGCGCGTCGCTCGTTGCCACGGTGTACGACCAGCGTGCGACCGCGTCCGTTACGGGCCTGTGGGCGAACCTGGCACTCGTCCTGGCCGCAATCGGCGTGGGACCGATCGGGGCCGCCGCCGTGGCACGTCGGCGTGGGATCCGTCCGGGCCTCGTCCTCGATCGGCTCGTCGCTGGCGTCTTCGCGATCCCCCAGTACCTGCTGTTCTGGCTCGTCATGGCCACCGACAGAGTCGTCCAGGCCGCCAGCAACGCGTTCCAGCAGGCGGTCACAACGCTGCGCGAGTTGTGGGCCGGGAACCTGACGCGAGACGCGCTGCTGGCGGTTGTCAGACGGCGAGTTGCTCGGCTCGAAGACTGGTTTGACGGGGTTCGATCGCCGTGGTCGGAGGCCAATAGCTCAGCAGAGACAGACGTTTCGACGGCGCGAGCGACGATCCGGGAAGGCTGGGAACGGTTCCTGGAGCAGGTGTCGGTCACCGAGCCCGAAACGAAGACGCCGGGCGAACTCGCCGTGCACGCGATCGAGACGGACGGACTACCGGCTGACGCGGTGGCGACTCTTCGAGACGCGTTTCGGGCGGTCGAATACGGCGCGCACACGCCCGCCGAACAGCTTCCGGCTGTCCGGTCGGCACTCGAACGGCTCGATCGAACGCGGTCCGAACAGGACGGAGGTGACGAAGCATGACGCTTCGGGGTGTCGTCGGGACTGTGGGTCTGCTCGGTGCGCTCCTCGCCCTGGGACTTGTCATCGCACCGGCACCCGTCTCGTCGATCCGCCCGATCGGGGTGCTGACCGAGACGTTCCCGACCGAGAGTCCTGAGCTTCTGTTGACCGGGTTGGGAGCGGTCGTCGGCCTCGGCGCGGCGACGCTCGCCTTCTCGGTGAGCGGGGACGGACGCGCCGGATCGATGATCGATCGGCCACCGGAAGCCGTCACCGCGCGGATGCCGTCCCGGCCCGGCCAAGCGTTCGATCGGCATCTCGACGGGGATGTCGACACCAGCGAGGCTGAGGAGGGCGGTACCGACCGAAACGTCCGAGACGCCCTGCGGGAGACGGCGATCGAGACGCTCGTCCGACAGCGTGGAGTGGAACACGGAGAGGCACGTGCGGCCGTCGAACGCGGCTACTGGACAGCGGATCGGGTCGCCGCGGCCTTTCTCGGGTCGCCCACGCAGCCGCTCGGCGCGCGACTGCGCCGCTGGCTCGATCCCGAGCGCGAGCGGAGACGGCGGGTGAACCGAACGATCGAAGCGATAGCGCAGGTTCAACAGTGACACGGCACAGCCATCACCGGTGGAGCGTCGGTCTGGCCGGCACGCTACTGCTGGTGAGCGTCGGGCTCCTGTACGGCTCGTCAGCACCGTTCCTGCTCGCGGTCGTCCCGCTTTCGTACGTCGCCTACGGTGCGTTCTCGCGCTATCCGGAGCCGACTGTCGAGATCGAGCGTTCGCTGTCGCCGTCAGCTCCGACACCCGGTTCGACCGTGGAGGTGACAGTAACGGTCACCAACAGCGGCGATCGAACCCTGCCGGATCTGCGGGTCGTCGACGGCGTCCCGGACGAACTTGCCGTCACCGATGGGACGCCGCGGGCGGGACTGACGACCCCTGCCGGGGAGTCGCGTGCGTTCACCTACGCGGTGATGGCAAAGCGCGGCGAGTACGCCTTCGACTCGCCGGTCGTTCGGGCGCGGTCGATCAGCGGCTCGCGGATCGTCACGACGAGCGTCGAACCCGGCGGTGAGACGACGTTGTCCTGTTCGACGACCGTCGACCGGACGCCCCTCGACCGGACGGCCCACCGCCGGACCGGCACCCTGCCGACCGACTCCGGCGGACCGGGCCTGGAGTTCTATTCGACGAGGGAGTACAGGCCGGGCGATCCGATCAACCGGCTGGACTGGCGGCGACTCGCCAGAACCGACGAACTCTCGACGATCAACTTCCGCCAGGAGCAGGCCACGCGTCTGATCGTCGTCGTCGACGCGCGCCCGCCGGCCAGGGTCGCTCCCCGTCCCGGCTATCCGACCGGAGCCGGACTCGCAGCCTACGCGGGCGAGCGAGTCTACGAGGCACTGCTGTCCGGCGGCCATCAGGTCGGCGTGACGGTCCTCGGGCTCGACGACGCCGACCTCTCCGAACGCGGTGAGTCGGAACTGCCGTGGGTCGAACCACCGGCAGAGGGCGGTTCAGCCGCGGCCGCGAGAGCGCTGTTCGAGGCGGCCGCCGGTGTCGAACGCGACGCCAGTGCGATTCCCGATCCGGCGATGCGGGCCGCTGGCCCGGCTCAAAGCGATCAGGCGGTCGAAAGCAACGGGACAGTCGAAAGCGACTACGCCGAGCGATTGCTGGCCCGGCTCCCGCCAGGCGCGCAGGTTCTGCTGGTGTCACCGCTGCTCGACGAGGAACCGCTTGCTCTGACGGGGACGCTGCGAACGCACGGTGTGCCCGTGACGCTGCTGAGCCCGGACGTGACTGTTTCCGAATCACCGGGCGGACGCGTCGTGGCGATCCGTCGTCAGAACACGGTCACGGCGTTGCAGTTCCGCGGCGTGACCGTCATCGAGTGGCCCCCGGACGAGTCTTTGGAGGTCGTTCTCGATCGGTCGCTCGCTGGAGTGATTCCGTGATCGAGCAGCGCCCGACGCGGTTCGGCACGACTGTCGCCGTGGCGGCCACGGCCGTCGCGACCGGCACACTCGTCCGCGCAGTCGGGCTGGAACGGGACGCTGCGTACGCGGCGATCGGTGCAGTCACGCTCGCTGTCGTGCTCGGGTTGCTCGCTAGCGACCGTCTCAGGCCGGTCGGTGTCGCGCTCGCTGGCCCCGCGCTTCCCGCCGTCAGTGCTGCCGTGATCGCCGGCGCTGGGCTTGCGCTCGCCGGCCAACTGCGCAACACACTCCCGATCGGTTCCGTGTTCGTGGTCGTCGGCGCGAGCCTGACGGCGTTCGGTACCGCCCTGTCGATCCGGGATCCCCTCTCGCGGGACGTGCTGTCTCGTGGGGTCGCGACCGGAGCGCGGACGACTGTCGTCGTGGGGCTGGGGATGGCGGCCGCGCTGGCGATTCGGTTCGCGCCCTTGCGATCCGAAGCCGCGACAGTTCTCGGCGGGTTCGGTGCGTGGGTGTTCGATCCGACCGCGTCGGTCCCGCTCGCGTCGTTCGTGTTACTCTCGATCGCCGTGTTGTACCTGACACGAGAGACCGTCATTGCGCTCCCGCTCGCGGCGCTACTCGGTGATCGACTCGCCGACGTTCGCGAGACGCTGTCGGCGCTCGATCGCGCGCTCAAGATCGCTGCACTCCCGCTCGTCGCGGTGGCTCTCGGGACACTGTTGCTGGACGCAAGCGCTGAGACGCCGTACGCCTGGCTCCCCGACGGCCTTCGAGACGCGTTGGGGGCGCTGACTGGCGCGACGGCGCTCCGCCGGTTGTTCGTCGCCGTGCTGGCGGTCGACGGCGTGTTACTCGCTCTCACTGGGGCGCTCAAGCGGGCCTATCGCGGCTCCGGGCGAGCGGCACTGCTCGCTGTCGTGCCGTATGTGAGCGGCGGCGCGGTCGTCGCGGCGGTCGTCAGCTACCGGGAACCGCTCGTCTCGACGCTGATCGAGGAGCTCTCCCGCCGGTTGCCGGCGCAACTCGCCGGCCCGTTCGAAGAGCTATCCTCCCAGGTGACTGCCGTCTACGGTGAGACCGCTCTCGCGCTCATGATCACGACCGGGCTGTCCGGGCTGACGCTGGCGATCCTCTCAGGTCTGTTCGTGAGCGCTGTTCTCGGTCTGCTCGCGGATCGAGGGAGTGGGGTAGCACTGGCGGCCAGCGGCACCGTCGTCGTGACGGCGTTCGCCGCGACGATGGGGATCGACCTCCGGCTCGCACTCGTCGGGACGGTCGCGGCGTTCGTCGCCTGGGATGTCGGGACGTTCGGCGTCGGTCTCGGCGACGAACTCGGCACGCGAGCGAGTACGATCCGGATCGAACTGGTCCACGCCGGTGGCACGGTGTTGGTCGGTGCGGTCGCGGTCGGCGTCGCGCTCGCGATCGAACGCGCGACCGACGCGGCCGCCGTGGACAGCGCCCTGGGCGTCCCGGCGCTGGTCGGTGCGGTCGCCGGGCTGCTGTTGCTCGTGATCGCGAGCCGCTGATCGATGGCTGTCGTCACTCGTCGGCGACGGCCGGGACCGGGACGTCATCGAGCGCGTCGGTGAGTACGTCGTCGGGATCGACGCCCCTGACGCTGGCCTCGGAGGTGAGTACGAGCCGATGCCGGAGCGTCGGCCCGGCGACGCGCTTGACGTCGTCGGGGACGACGTACTCGCGCCCGGCGAGGACCGCGCTCGCACGGGCCGTCTCGAACAGTCGCTGGACGCCACGCGGGGAGACGCCGACCTCGACGCGCGCGTCCTCGCGAGTCGCCCGACCCAGGTCGACGACGTAGTCTCGGATTTTCTCGTCGACGCGGATCGTCTCGGGGACGGCCTGCAGATCCGGGACAGCTCGCTCTTCGAGCACGGGCCGCACGCTCGGCATCTTGGTGTCGCGGTCGGCTCGCCGGTCGATGAGTTCGCGCTCGCCGATCCGATCGGGATAGCCGAGTTCGGTCTTGACGGCGAAGCGGTCACGCTGGGCCTCCGGGAGTGCGAATGTCCCCTCCTGTTCGATCGGGTTCTGTGTCGCGATGACGAAAAACGGCTCTGGCAAGTCGCGTGTCTCGCCGTCGACAGTGACCTGGCCTTCGCCCATCGCTTCGAGCAGTGCCGCCTGCGTCTTGGGGGGCGCACGGTTGATCTCGTCGGCCAGGACGACGTTGGCGAATACCGGGCCGGGCGAGAACTCGAAGTCACCGGTCGACTTGTCGTAGATGCTCGATCCGGTGATGTCCGCCGGCAGGAGATCCGGCGTGAACTGCACCCGCCGGAAGGACAGTCCGAGCGCGTTCGCGAAGCTTCGAGCCGTCAGCGTCTTGCCCGTGCCCGGGACGTCCTCGAGCAGCACGTGTCCGCGAGCGAGCACACCGATCAAGACGGTCTCCAGAAACTGTTCGTCGGCGACGACGGCCTCGCCCACCCGTTCGAGCACGTTCCGACAGGCCAGCGACGCGTCCTGAACGTCCATGTCGGTCGAACGGGCCGGTCCGGCCTAACAGTTAGGATTAGGACGTCGATCGGAGGCGTATCCACGTCCGACCGGGTGACGGATACCGATTTCACCGGATCGTCCCGCCGCGACAATATCAAAATTGATGAACGAGAGTGAACATTAAGACCCTACTCAAGGGATATAAGAGTAATGTCGAACGCAGCCGAGCGCGATAACGTCGAAGAGCAACTCACGACCGTCGCCGAAACGCTCGCGTTGCCGAGTAGTACCGTCCAGATCACTCGAGTTCGGCTCAACCAGCTGGGATCCGAACCCGACATCGAGGACAGTTCGCTGTCGATCGTCGGCGCGACGACGCTGGCGCTGTCCGCGCGCGAGGACGGGCTACCGGTGACAGTCTCGGACGTCGCCGACGCGTGGTCGGAGACGCTCGAGGACACGACGATCGATCCGGGTGCGATGACGGCGCTGTTCGAGGACGTCGCATCCAACCTCGACATCGACGGCGTCCCGCCGGAACCTCGGGCGCTGATCGAACGTTTCGGGACGGAACTGGAGTTGCCAGACGGGATCGTCGTCGTGGCCAAGCGAATCCTCGAAGACGCCTTCGAGGCCGACCCCCAGACGATCGCTGGCGGAACCTCCCCGGCCGGCACTGCCGGTGCCGTCCTCTATCTCGCTGCGGACGTCAACGGTGTCGATGGTGCCGACGAGGACGTGCTCGGGGACGTCTCCGGGACGAGCCAGGTCACAGTCAGGAACCGCTACAAGGAGTTGCGCGAGCTGATCGGCGAGGACCACCTGGAGACGGCACAGCGATACCAGCTCGATCCCGACACGGGTGCGCCGATGGCGACCAGCAGCGGGCCGGACGCAGAAACCGTCGCCGACACGGACGGGACAGCCGCGTCGAGCGGCGACGACAGCGGCCCTGGGACGGTCGAGACGACCGAGCAGGGAGACCCCGAGGACTCGAGCACGACTGACGCCGACGAAGGCGACGAGCGAGACGGGCGAGAAAGGCATCTCCTCGAAGCCGTGACGACGCTGTTCCCCGACGAGTTGCCGACGACCGACCGCGTCGCCGAGGAACTCAACGCCGATCCGGACGCGATCGCGTCCGAGCTGGACGCCCTCGCCGACGAGGGGGCAGTCGAACGCAAGCAAGCGGGCTCGACGGACGTCTGGCTGCCCGGCGATCGGGACGCGCTCGGACCGGATCTCACCGAAGACGCCGTCCAGCGTGAGGTCGACGAGATCGCCGACGAACTCGATGTCGACGCGTCGGTTCGACTGTTCGCCCGTGGGCTCGTCAGCGACGTCGTCGAGGACGTCGACGTCGAAGACGCGGGCGAACTCGGCGGCGCGGCACTGCTTGCAGCCTGTCGGGTCAACGACGTCGACGTGGCTGCGGCCGAGATCGCCGCCGCCGGTGAGTTCCGGAGTCGAGTGCTGTACGACTGGCTCGAGACGCTCGATGCGGCCGTCGACGTCGACATTCCGACCGCGGACGCCGAGACGTACGTCGATCGACTGGCCGACGCGCTCGGTCTCGAGGAGGGCGTTCGCGAGGAGAGCCTGCGCGTGCTCGAACAGTACGAACCCCGACGGGACGACCCCGCGTACACGCCGCCGGAGCTGGCCGCCGGCGCGACCGTCTTCGCGGCGACCGTGAGAGGGGTGAGCGCCGACCCGGACGACCTCGCAGCGGCCAGCGGTGCCGACCCCGAATTCGTTTCCGAGGCGACCAACTCCGTGCTCGTCTCGCTGTGTCTCGGCCTCGTTCAGGAGGACATCGACTACGAGGAGACCGCTTGGACGACCGACCTGCTGGAGTCTGAACTCTCCCCGGAGTTCGGTGACTCCGAGACCGGTGCCGCGATCGCGCTGGCGAAAGCCTACGCCGCCGGACGCGAGTCCCAGCCAGTCGACGAGGCCACGATCGACGTGCTCGTCGGGCGGTGACGCTATCGCGAGCAACGACGGGGTTCCCGCCTTGCCGTACCGGGACTCGAGATCGAACGCCGATTGATCGTGGTCGTCGTGACGATGTACCGGGCAACCGCACGAGTGCGTTCGGTCGATCCGGAACAGACGTACACCGATCACGATGGGCTTCTCGCCGAGACGATCGACTCCGGAGTGAAGTAGCTGCAGTCCCAGGGCAAGCTATGACGGATACGGCACTCGTGTGGTTCCGACGGGATCTGCGCGTCCACGACAACCCGACGCTCCGGGAGGCACTTGCAGAACGCGACCGCGTCGTTGCGCTGTATGTCTTCGACACCCGGCGTTTCGGAGCGCGCAGTCGGTGGATCGACGAACCGCGGGTCGGCGCGCGTCGAGCACAGTTCGTCCGCGAGAGCGTTCGGGACCTTCGAGAGCGATTGCAGGAACGAGGGGGTTCGTTGCTCGTCCGGCGGGGCGATCCGTCGTCGGTCGTCCCGGCGGTCGCCGACGCGGTCGAGGCCGACGTGGTCCACGCCCAGCGGCTCCCCGGCACCGACGAGCGTGCGACCGAAACAGCTGTCGGAGACCGTCTGGATTCGCGTGACGTCGATTTGATCACCCACTGGACACACACCCTGCACGCGATCGAGGACCTGCCGATGGCCGTCGAGGACGTTCAGGACACCTTCACGCCCTGGAAAGACAGCGTCGAGGCGAACTCCCGGGTCCGTGCTCCGCTGGATCCGCCGGCGTCCGTCCCGACACCTGATCTCGAGGCGGGTTCGATCCCGACGCTGTCAGAACTGGGCTACGACGTCGACTGGACGGACGACGGGGATGATACCCCCATGCCCGTTGCTGGCGGGGAGTCGGCGGCACTGGATCGACTGCAGACCTACGTCTTCGAGCGCGATCGGCTCCGGGAGTACCGCGAGACGCGAAACGGCCTGCTCGGGATGGATTTCTCCTCGAAGTTCTCGCCGTGGCTGGCCCAGGGCTGTCTCTCGCCGCGCCGGATCAAGCAGGCTGTCGATCGATACGAACAGCAACGAATCGCCAACGATTCGACGTACTGGCTGAGCTTCGAGTTGCGCTGGCGGGACTTCTTCCAGTTTCAGCTCGCGAAACACGGCGATCGCTATTTCCGACCGGGCGGGATCCAGGGCCGCGAGATCGCGTGGCAGCGCGATGAATCCGACTTCAGGCGGTGGGTCGACGGCGAGACCGGCTTTCCGTTCGTCGATGCGGCGATGCGAGAACTGGCAGCGACGGGCTATCAGAGCAACCGTGCCCGACAGAACGCTGCGTCCTTCCTGGCGAACACGCTTCGGATCGACTGGCGGTGGGGGGCCGCCTACTACGAATCGCGGCTGCTGGACTACGATGTCGCCTCGAATTACGGCAACTGGGCGTACATCGCCGGCGTCGGTACCGACTCGCGAGAGCGATCGTTCGACGTGCTCTGGCAGGCTCACAACTACGATCCCGACGCCGCGTACGTCCGTAGCTGGGTGCCCGAACTGGCCGATCTCCCGCCACGTTACGCCCACGAACCCTGGCGAATGAACAGCGACGAGCAGGCCCGTTACGGCGTCGAAGTGGGTGTCGATTACCCGGAGCCACTGGTCGATCCGACCGCGCACTTCGAGAGCCCCTCGTAGCAACGAACAGCCGACAGCGGACCGGTTGAACGGCCCTCACCGGCACAAAACCGTCACTACCAGGGTTCGGGAACGTGTACACGCACGCATGCAGGACGTGACAGTCGTCGTCCCCGCCTACAACGAGGAGGGGCGAATCGGCCCAGTCGTCGAAGAACTGACCGGGACCTATCGCGTGCTGGTTGTCGACGACGGCTCGACCGATAGGACAGCGACCGAAGCCTGCGAGGCGGGTGCAACGGTTGTCGAACAACCGGTCAACCGGGGCTATATCGCGGCACTGAAGCGTGGTTTTCGGGAGGCCGAGACCGCCATTGTGGTGACCTACGACGCCGATGGCGAGCACCGACCGGAACACGTGCGACGGGTCGCCGAGCCGATCGGGACACACAATCTCGACCTCGTGTTGGGCACCCGTTCGCGGGTCCCACGCCCTTCCGAGCGGCTGCTCAACCGACTCACGCGGCTCAGAGTCGACGTGACTGACTCCGGGACTGGACTGCGGGCCCTCCGGCGCGACCTCGCGGTCGAACTCGAACTCGACACCGTCTGTACCTGCGGGACGCTCGTCCTCGAAGCGACCGCGAAGGGCGCACGCATCGGTGAGGTCCCCATCGAGACCCGCGAGATCGACAAGCAGCGGTCGATCGCCTGGGGGCACGCCAGGCAGTTGCTACACGTGCTGCGGTATCTTCGGAACGTCTAGATCGCCGACAGATCAGTCACCGATCGCCGATCGTCTCGCCGGCGACTTGCCGGCCTTCGGGGGTCAATGCGACCTCGGTTCGCTCGCGCTCGACCTCGATGACGTCGTACTCGATCAGTCGGTCGAAGATCTCCTCGACGCGCTCGACGTCGCGATCGACGAACTCCGGGATATCGAACGGCGAGACGCCCGAGTGTAGCGCCATGATGACTCGCTTTTCGACGCCGTCCAGATCGAGGTTCGCGCGGTGGCGTTCGACGCCTTCCTCCAGGAGCGCACCCATCACCGCCGTGTGATGTGGCTCACCGGTGAGATGTGTCTCGACGCTGCGGTCGTCTTCAGTGTGCTCGACCTCGTAGACGGTTCGATCCTGGCCGTCGATCGTCCGTTCGTCGGTCTCGACATCGCCGATGTCGTTCCGGTCGATCACCACTCGCTGTCCGTCGGCCATGGCGAACTGGATCGCGTCGTCGGAGATTTTGACTTTCGCCTTGGTCCACTCGACGTTCTGGACGACCCCGCCCTCGACCGCCGGGTGCTGGACGAGCAGTATTCCGTTGTTGAGCGAGGCCTTATACAGGGCGGTCTCGAAGGTGTCCTGATCGGGTGTCGAGACGAGAAAGACCGTCCCCTCGGTCCGGAGAGCCGTGTAACTCCCCTCTACGGCCGCGGTCTGGTTGACGTCGAAGCGGTCGTTGACCTGCTCGAGGGCGTCGATGTCGATCGATCGCTTCTCGTCGCTGATCAACACGACTCGCGCTGTCGTCAGGACGACACGACAGGCGCTCCAGTCGGCGTCGCGGATCTCACGACCGTCCGTGACGGCGTGCATGAACTTCCCGCGCTCGTCGTAGAGTTTGCGTTCACCCTCGCTCATGGCAAGACGATCGATCGCGTCGGATCGACCAGCGTATGAGTATTTGGGTGCACGTCCGATTATGGCTTTCGGGTGCTGCCATTCACGACGACAGCGAAGACGGCGTCCCGGCGTACATCGAGTAGGTAACGCCCACGAACCCGGCCGCGACGAGTGCCGCACTGGTGCTGGCAGCGTGAACCACATTCCCGATACCCAGCGCGATGAGCACGCCACCGAGCAGTGCGCCGACAGTCACGAGTGTGAGTCCGCCGAAAAGCGCCCCGAGCGAGCGTGACTGTCGTCGCCGGTAGGCCCGGTACGACAGCGAGGCGAGTACCCCGCTACAGACGAAAATAACAGTCTCGGCTGCGACCAACAGCGACGTACTTTCGTACATATCCTAGCCGTCTCGGTGTAGGATTCGAGCGACAATATATACTAATCGTATTACCACGAAACGAGAATCCCGACAGCCGCGTGCGCCCTCGTGTGTCCGCCCACGGGAGGTCAACCCTGGGTATACAGCGAGTAGACGATGACGGCGAATCCCGCCGTTGTGAGGCCACTCTCGATAGCCAGGCTCACGCCGATAGAGATGTCGTGGAAGAAGAGGTTTGTCACGCCTGCAAGCAACGACCCAGTCGTCACGAGTCCGAAGCCGATGGCCAGCGCTCGGAGTGCTGGAGAACCGGTTCGCCTGTACGCGCGATACGACAGATACGTGATGAGTCCGCCCAGAAGCAACGTCAACGTCTTGAACGCGATCGCGCTGGGCGGGAGTGTGAACGTGTGTGGGCTCATGTTTCTTTGCGCACCTCAGACCAGAGATTCTCCAGACGCTCGTCGGCTGTTCGCGCACGACGGGCGATCGAGACGTCGAACTCGAACTCGTCGGTCACCCCGATGACGACCTCCTTGAAATCGAGTTCGTACGTGCTCGCGTGCTGACCGTCCGGGCGGATCTCGACACCCTCGCTGAGCAAGGACGCCTCGGTCAGCAACTCGAGCTTCCGATAGGTCGTAGAGAGCGGGATATCGCTGGCGTCGGAGATCTCGCTGGCGGTCATCGGCTCGTCGAGCTCGCTGATGATCGCCCTACATTCGGGGTCGTCGAGTGCATCGAGCACGTCCTGAAGGTCGGGAGCGTCCTCGTCCGCGAACGGGTCACGGACCATTTCACCCAACCATACGACACTCACCGGTTTAACGGCACCGACATCAATAGCTTGGATATCGAATAGGCGGGGGTGGATGTTATATACCAGGATACCGAACGTCCGGAACATGCCACCGGCAGGCGCTGGGTCAGACCGTGCGGTGTCAGAACTCACCAGCGCCCTCGCCCTCGTCGGGGTTACCCTCCTGATCGTCGCCGCGATCGGGTCGAGCGTCGTCTTTCTCGAAGAGCGCGATTCGGGACCGTCAGGACAGTTCGGCTTCGACTACAGGGACGACAGCCAGCGCCTGCTGGTGACCTACGAGGGCGGCGACACGTTCGAGGCCGGTAACGTCTCCATCCAGGGACCGAACGACGCGTCGGCGCGCTGGTCAGAACTGGCCGGAGCAGAGCCATCCGCGACCATCGAGCAGGGTGAGACGGTCCCGGTCGGCGAAGGCGGTGCGTACGGGCAATCAGTCGGTTCGGAGGACTCGATCCGGGTCGTTTATATCGGTCCCGAGACCGGCTCGGCGACCGTGCTCGATCAGTGGAACGGGACGAACCCGTTCTAGCCTTTGATGTTACAGACTGGATACGTCCGGGCGACCTTGTCACCGATCCCGAGCGCGTCCGAGACGTTCACGACTTCATCGACGTCCTTGTAGACGCCCGGTGCTTCCTCGGCGACGGTCGCACCGCTGTTTGCCTTGACGTAGACGTGCTGTTGGTCGCGCAGTTCGTCTTGCACGTCCTCGCCCCAGTAGGTGTTTTTCGCTTCCGTGCGTGACATCAGTCGACCCGCGCCGTGAGCGGTCGAGCCGAACGTCTCTTCGAGCGATCGTTCGCCCCCGCGGAGCACGTAACTCCCCGACCCCATGCTCCCAGGGATGAGAATCGGCTGGCCGACGTCTGCGTACGCCGGGGGGAGTTCCGGTCGACCGGCCGGGAACGCCCGCGTCGCGCCCTTGCGGTGGACGTACAGGTCCCGATCCTCGCCGTCGACCTCGTGGACCTCCTTTTTGGCGATGTTGTGTGCCACGTCGTACAGCAACTCCATCTCCAGCGCTTCCCACGACCGGTCGAAGACGTCCTCGAAGACCTCGCGGGTTCTGTGCATGATCAACTGTCGGTTGACCCACGCGAAGTTGATCGCCGCACACATCGCCCCGTAGTACTCCTCGGCCAGGTGCGAGCCGGCGGGCGCGGCGGCCAACTCCCTGTCCGGCAGGCGATCGAGCAGCCCCTGGTGGGCCCGTTCGATCTCCCGGAGGTAGTCCGTACAGACCTGATGACCCAGCCCCCGCGACCCACAGTGGATCATCACGACTATCTGGTCCGTTCGAAGCCCGAACTCCTCGGCGACGTCTTCCCGAAAGACGTCCGTCACGCGCTGGACCTCCAGGAAGTGGTTGCCCGATCCGAGCGATCCGACCTGCGCTTTCCCGCGGTCTTTTGCCTTCTGTGAGACCGCCTCCGGATCGGCCTCGGGACGCCTGCCCTCGTCCTCGCAGTGTTCGAGGTCCTCGGGCACCGCATAGCCGTTGGCCAACGCCCACTCCATGCCCTCTTCGAGGATCGCCTCGATGTCGTCTCTCGTGCCCTCGAAGATCCCGCCACCGCCGAGGCCAGAGGGGATTGCCTCGAACAGGGCGCCGACGAGTTCCTCTTCACGGCCCCGAACGTCCTCGTATCGCAAATTCGTTTTCACTAACCTCACGCCACAATTTATATCGTACCCAACCGCACCCGGCGAGATACAGCCGTTCTCGGCGTCGATACCGGCGACCCCGCCGACCGGGAAGCCGTACCCCTGGTGGCCGTCGGGCATACAGACGGCGTACTTCCGGATACCGGGAAGCTGCGTCGTGTTTTTCAGCTGTTCGAGCGTCTTGTCTTCGCTGATCTCTTCCAGTAGCGACTCGCTGGCCAGCACTCGTGCGGGGACGTTCATCTCGCCTTCGCGGGGAATCTCCCAGACGTACTCGCGGATCTGCGTCAGGCTGATATCCCCTGCCTCGTAGGTCGTCATACCTAGATATCGACGCGCCAGGACAAAGAAAGGTTCCCAGCGATCACGAGCGGACACTGCTCGACTCGGCTCGGGACCGTCGATCGGATTTGGGGGACGATTCGAGCCAGGCGTCGATCGACAGCGGTCCACTGCCGAGCGTGAACACCGCGGAAGCGAGGCCGAACATCGTGATGTGGGCCAACACGGGATCGTCGGGCAGGGCGAAAAGCGTGATCGTAAAGAGGACGAACGCCCCCGCCGCGGTCGCGCGGGTCAACAGCCCGACCAGCAGCGCGATCCCGAACGCGATCTCGGCCAGTCCCGCGCCGACGACCCACACGCCAGGATCGACCGGGACGACCGCGGTGAGGTTGTACTTGTCGACGACCGCCAGTCCCGGCCCAGGACGGAGGAGTTTCTCGCCCAGCCCCAACAATACGAACGTCGCCCCGAGACCGATCCGAAGGATCGTCGGAACGTAGGCGGTGTAGGGGTCGAACCGCTGCTGGAAACGGCCGGCCCATCGGTGGACCGGGTCGACTCGGCTATAGTAGGTCCCGGATGCGCCGGCGACGCGGCTGAGGAGGTGGTCGGCGCTCGGCCGGCCGCTCCCGAGCAGCGCGATCGCAAGAAATCCTGGCACGTACTCGATCGCGAGGATCGCCGTCGGGAACGCGATCACGGATCCGACGTAGGTCGCGAGCCCAACCAGCGCGACCACCCGCGTCGCCAGCCCGAAAAGCAGGAAAAAGCCGATCCCGATCAGCAGGATCCGGGCTTCGGCCTGTAGGGCCGGGCCGAGCAGGTCGGCCGTCCGAACGCTCGGGCTGAAGAGATACCCGATGAAGCCCGCTCCGACCAGTGGAAGGCCGAGGCTCAGCCGGAGCATCCAGGGGATGTACGTGAGATACTCACGGAGCGCCGATCGAAGCACCTCGAAGTCCGGGACCGTCGGTCGAACCCACAGGTACGCGCCGACGCCGGTGACGGCGATCAACCCCGTCCCGCCGAACAGGAGGGCGTTCGCCGGCTCGGTGAGCACCTCGATCGTGAATTCCAGACCGTCGTCGGGCGGGTTTTCGGTGACGTATCTGACGTGGGCAGCGGCGGGACGAACGGCTGTCCACAGTAGCACGAGGACTGCCAGGACCAGTCCTGACCGTCTGTATCTCTCGCGAAACGTCGTCATAGGGCGCATATGTGCTGGATACCCTTAAGCACGCTCCGAAGGTGCTACCAGTTCGATCGGATGTGGCACCTCCTGTGTCATGAGATCGGTCAACTGATCGTGACAGGACGTGCCGCTGGCGACGATCGTCCGACCCTCGGCTTCCGGCGTCGAGAACTGCTCGCGCAAATCCTCGCCGACAGCCATGCTCACGTCGTAATACTGCTGTTTGAAGCCGAACGAACCGGCCATGCCACAGCACTCGACGTCGGAGGTGATGAGATCGTAACCGAGTTTCTCGAGGACGGCCTCGGTGTGAGCGGCCAGCCCGAGCGTCCGCTGCTGGCAGTGGCCGTGGTAGGCGAGTTCCGCGCCGTCGCCGTTCCGCAGGGCGTCGGCGTCGGCACCGTTCTCCAGCAGCCCGTAGACGTACTCCAGTATCTCGTAGCTGTTCGCCGAAAGCTGTTCGTAGGTTGTCCGGTCGAGCAACTGTCCGTAGTCGTCCCGAAGCATCGCCAGGTCGCTCGGCTCGACCATCACCACGTCTCGGCCGGCCTCGACGTGGGGGAGCAACTCCTCGGCGACGCGCTCGCCGTGGCGCGTCGCGGTCGCGACCATCCCCTGTGAGAGGGCGGCGCGGCCACTCTCGGTCACGTCGGCGACCGTCACGTCGACGTTCAGCGCCTCCAGCGTCCGGATCGCGGCTTTCCCGCGCTCGACGTGCATGTAGTTGGTGTACGTATCGGCCACGAAGACGACCTCGCGGTCGGGATCTGCCGGCCCGTTCCGGTCGCTGGCCCATCCCTTGAGCGTCTCGCGGCTGAACTGAGGCATGTCGCGGCGACGATCGACGCCCAGCAGTCGCTCGGCGATCCAGCGGTTGGGGCCGAAGCTCGCCAGCCAGTTCGAGACCGGCGCGAAAGCGCTCCCGAGCTTCGCGACCGTGACGAAGTTGCCGAAAAAGCGCTTCTGGAGGCTCATCCCGCCCTGTTCGGCGTCAGGGGTCAACCCGTCGACCAGGAAGTCGTAGGTGTGACCGTCGGCACCGCGGTTGATCCGATCGCGGACGACCGTGTTGATCCACGGGATGTCGATCCCGACCGGACAGGCCTCGACACAGCGCGAACAGCCAGTACAGAGGTCGACGAACTCTTCGCTGCTGTCGAGACCGTGGACGCCGGTCTCCCAGCCGCCGGCGATCCCGCCGGTGTAGGTCTCGCCGCCGAATTCGTGGCCGCCGACCTGCTGGAAGTTCGCACACGTGTTGGCACACGCCGAGCACCGAATGCAGTACAGCGTCTCGCGAAGCTGGTCGTCCTCGCGCATGGCCATGCGGCCGTTGTCGATCAACACCAGGTGGAACTCGCGGTCGTCGCTGCCTTCGACGTCTGTCTCGCCGAACGTCGCCGTCTCGACCGGGGGCGTAAGCAGGGAGACGTAGGCGGTGATGTCCTGACCGGTACCCGACCGGCCGATCAACTCGACGAACGGCTGGAGGTCCTCGAGGCTGGGGACGATCTTCTCGACGCCGGCGACCGCGACGTGGCGGTCTGTGGCGGCGACGGTCTTACGGGCGTTGCCCTCGCTGGTGACCAGCAGCATCGTCCCGTTGTCGGCAGTGAGGAAGTTCGCGCCGGTCATGCCGACATCAGCCTCCTCGAAGGCGTCGGCCAGGTACTCGCTGGCGAAGGCCGTGAGATCCTCCGGCGTCTCCAGCGGTCGATCGGGATCGAACCGTTCACGAAGCAGCTCGGCGATGGACTCGCGCGACTTGTGGATCGCCGGCGCCACGAGGTGGCTCGGTGCCTCCTCGGCGACCTGCAGGACCCACTCCCCGAGATCGGTCTCGACGACGTTCGCACCCGCAGCTTCGAGGTGTTCGTTGACCTCGAGCTCCTCGCTGGTCATCGACTTGCTCTTGACGACGGTCTCTTCGGACTCGACAAGCGACGCGATGTACTCGTTCGCGTCGGCCTCGTCCTCGGCGAGATAGACCGTTCCACCGTTCGCTTCGATGGTTTCGGTGAGCTGATCGATCAGCTCCGGGAGTCGTTCGATGGCGTCTTCTTTGATCCGGCGCGCCTCGTCTTTCAGGCCCTGGTAGTCCGATAGATCGGCGACCGAGTCGTAGCGACCCTGGTTGAATCCTTGGGTGTTCTCCCGGACGGCCGCACCCTCGGCGGCCATCGTCTGGCGGATCTGCGCGGCCTTGGCTCGCTTGGATTCCCGGCTCATCGGACGATCACCACGTGGACGTCACTCGGCCCGTGGACACCGCGGACCAGCGCACCCATGTCGGCGGTCGCGCTCGGCCCGGTCGCGATGATCGCGTTTCCGCCCGTCTCTCGCAGTTGCGGCCCGAGTTCGGCGAACGCGTCGCTCATCGAGTCGACGATGTCCGCAGAGCGGACGACAGCGACGTGCGTGTCGGCATAGAGGCTCACTGGTTCGGTTTCGGGCGGGTCCGACCCGATCACGACACTCCCGTACGCCGCGATCGCGAGCGTGGCGGCTGTGACGCCGGTGTTGGCCGCCGTGAGGTCGTCAGACCGTGTCGCTCGTGGGATCGAATCGGGGAGTGAAGGGGTCTCGAAGGGAAAAGACGCGCCGACAATCGGTTCTGCGAACCGTTCCAGTTCATCGGGAAGGTCGGAGGGTGTCGTCAGTGTCCAGCCGACGTCGAGTTCCTCGAGGGCCGCCGTGAACTGATCGACAGTTGTATCGCCAGCAGTCGTTGCCATTGGGCGCGCTTTCGACTCGGACGATAGATGCGTACTGGAACCGGCAATCACATCCTGTTGATCGGCAGGTCTTGTCGAATGAGCGAAAACTGTCTCGCTACATCCAGAATAGCTTCCGAGCCAGCCGAATATTGGTCCACCAGATCTGCCAGGGATCAGCGTTATCGAACGGGGAACGGGGCGTCTCCGGGGATGGCTGGGACACGACTGCTGTTCGACAGTCCGGACAACGGTAGCGAGAGCCCAACCCACTCTTGACGATATCCCAGTCGCCGTCCCACTGACTCCGGTGGCCGCAATTCGGACAAAATAGCACCCCCTTTGAAGGGATATCTCGCTCAATCGGCGATTCTGTTGCCTGTTTGTTGGTTCTGGCCATGGTTTTCACTCGTTTCGCACAGATATATCTCGTTCGGATCTTCGGGGTGTCACTCGGAACCATCGAGAGGGGCCACTCTCGACCGTTCGAACCACTTGACCCCGAGGCGGTTGGCGAGTCGGTCGGACAGCCGAACACAGCGGATATCCAAACGCTGGTATATTCGACACCCGAACACGGGAGTATGCCCAACGCAACGCCGTTCGAGGAACACACCGACACGTATGAAGCGTGGTTCGACGAGTACGACGCGGTGTATGAGTCCGAGCTGAACGCCATCGACCAGTTGCTCGGCGACGGACGGGCACTCGAGGTCGGCGTCGGCAGCGGCCGGTTCGGCGCGCCGCTCGGAATCGACGTGGGTGTCGATCCCGCCGGTGAGATGCTCCAGCTCGCGCGACAACGTGGGATCGACGTCGTCCGTGGCGTCGCCGAGCAATTGCCGTTCGAAGAGAACACGTTCGAGACCGTGTTGCTCGTGACGACGATCTGTTTCGTCGACGACATCCCGGCGACGCTTGCGCAAGCGCGGCGGGTGCTCGATTCGGACGGTGCGATTCTCATCGGCTACGTCGACAGACACAGTCCAGTCGGCGAAATATACGAGGAACACAAAGCGGAGAACCCGTTCTACAGGGACGCGACGTTCGTCTCGACCGACCGGCTTCGGGACGAACTGCTCGATGCGGGATTCACCGACCTCGAAACCGTCCAGACCGTCTTCCAGTGGATCGACGAGATCGACGAGCCCGAGCCGGTCAAACCGGGACACGGCGATGGATCGTTCGTCGTCATCAAGGCACACCGGTAGCACCTGGACCGGGGACCGTCGACACTGCAACCACAATCGACGGCGTACGTTTTATGCCGAGGCGCGAGTTATAGCTCAACATGGTCCAGTGTGAGATGTGCGGGAAGGAGACGAATTCACCGAACACCGTCAAGATCGAGGGCGCGGAACTCCAGGTCTGCGACGAGTGTGCGGAGTTCGGGACCGAAGTGAAGACTCAGCAGTCGAGTACGAGCACGAAATACTCGACCAGCTCGTCCGGATCGAGCGGTTCGGGCGGTTCGACGGCCAGTTCGAGCGGCGGAGCGAGCACGTCGAGCTCGCAGAGCTCAGGCGGCGGGCGTCGCCGCGACATGTTCGACGAGATGGACGAGGTCGCACAGGATTACGACGAGCGCATCCGATCGGCTCGCGAATCGGCCGGGATCAGCCAGGAAGACCTCGCGAAAGACCTCAACGAGAAGGCGAGTCTGATCCGCAAGCTCGAACACGGTGAGGTCCTTCCCAGCGACGACGTACAGCGAAAGCTCGAACGCGAACTCGGGATCGACCTCTCGGCGGGATCGACCCCCGACGAAGACACCGAATGGGAAGGCGGTTCCGCGAGCGGTGAGTACACGCTCGGCGACGTCGTCGAGCGAAAGGACTGATCAGTGCTCTCTGAACAGGTCGTCTTCGGATAGGTCCGCAGAGAGCTCGTCTAGCTCTGCTTCGAGGCGGTCGATCTCGGCTTCGAGGTCGGCGTAGCGATCACTCTCGCGTAGCTCCGACTTCGGCTTTTCTATCTGGAGTACGTTGCGCTTGAGCTTTTTCGAGGTCAACTCCTGTAAGCGCTCGCTGTACTCGGTGATCGTCACTAGCCGATCGACGACGTTCACCAACGCGTTCTTGCTGACCGGCTTGACCAGGTAGTCGTCTACACCGAGGTCGATGATGTCGAAGTCCGGGTCGACGGCCGTTACCATCGCGATCCGGGGATCGTAGCCGTTCTCCTCGATCGCCGCGAGGACCTCGTTGCCCGAGACGACCGGCATCCGCCGGTCGAGCAGGACGACGTCGATATCCTCCGCGAGCATCTCGATCCCTTCCCGACCACCGTATGCCGTCCGAACCTCGTAACGGTCGCCGAGATACTCCGTATAGAGGTCGGCGAGATGCTGCTCGTCTTCGACGACCAGTACCGTCCCTCGTTCCGCGGGCGCAGTGCTCACGAGTTCACCGGACGAACGTTGAGGTCGTTCGCTCGTTAACCTTTCCTTCGCAGTTCCAGAGAAAACTCGAAATCTATTTTCCACAGGCCTGAGAAGATCCATTCGGAATGTTCGTTCTTGTCAATCTAAAGACGTACCCGTGCGATCCGATCGAAGTGGCACAGGCCGCCGCCGACGTCGCCGACGACAGTGGCGTCCGAGTCGGTGTCGCACCCCAGGCCGCACACCTCGAGGCCGTCGCCGAGACCGGCGTCGAGACCTGGGCCCAGCACGTAGATCCAATCGACTACGGGAGCAACACCGGCCACACGCTCGCGGAAAGCGTCGCGGAGGCCGGGGCGGACGGGACGCTGATCAACCACTCCGAGCACCGGCTGAAACTCGCCGACATCGACGGATCGGTCGAAGCCGCCGAGCGGGCCGGGCTGGAGACAGTCGTCTGTGCCAACAACCCCGAACAGATCGGTGCGGTGACGGCACTCGGACCTGACGCCGTCGCCGTCGAACCGCCGGAACTGATCGGTGGTGACGTCTCGGTCGCGACGGCTGATCCCGACATCGTCACTGATGCCGTCGACGCCGCTGCCAACGTCGACGAGGACGTCGACGTGTTCTGTGGGGCCGGCATCTCCAGCGGCGACGACGTCGACGCCGCCGGTGACCTCGGTGCCAGCGGCGTCCTGCTGGCCAGCGGCGTCGCCAAGGCCGACGACCCCCGTGCCGTTCTCGAAGACCTCGTCGACCCGCTGGTCTGAACGGTTCTCGAACCGTCGCCGGTTTTCGACTCGCGTTTTTCGACCGTCCGAGAGCCCGCCGGTAGATTTATGTGTGCGTGGGAGTTACACGCACGTGGAACCTCGTTCCGTGAGGTTCCCGACGGGAACCACCGTCGTGAACGTCCGGAATTGGCATCGCCGACGAACCGCGCGGTCCCGGCGGTGGATTGGCCACCGCACCGCCGGGCTTCTCGGAAAACCACGCTCGCCAGCGGGTGGTCCGTTTCTCCCGCCGCTGTCGCAACGGTAACGGCCCCTGGAGTCGTAGTGGCGTGTATGCCCGAGCGTGCGCGCCTGCCCGGGATCGAGCGGCGTCCCGAGCAGGTGGTCTGTCACGTGGACATGGACTGCTTCTACGCGGCCTGCGAGCGGTTGCGCGAGCCCGAACTCCGGGGCGAACCGGTGGTCGTCGGCATGGGCTACGAGGACGGCGCGGATCACGGTGCCGTGGCCACGGCGAGCTACGAGGCACGCGAATTCGGTGTCGAGAGCGCGATGGCGATCTCGGAAGCCCTGGAGCGACTCCCGCGACGGGACGGGGCGGACGCGAACGGTGAGGACATCGACGAAACGGGCTGGTACCGGCCAGTCGATATGGACTACTACGAGTCCGTCAGCGACGACGTACAGGCGATCCTCCGGGACAGTGCGGACGTGGTTCGGAGAGTCAGCATCGACGAGGCCTACCTCGACGTGACCGACCGTACCGACTGGACGGGCGTCGAAGACGTTGCTCGCGGGCTGAAAGACCGAATCGAGTCGGAGGTAGGAGTCACAGCGAGCGTCGGCGTCGCACCGACGATGAGCGCCGCGAAGATCGCAAGCGACGCCGACAAACCCGACGGGCTGGTGGTCGTCGAACCGGGCGAGGTTCGAGAATTTCTCGCACCGATGAACGTCGAAGCCGTCCACAACGTCGGCCCCGTCACCGCGCGCGAGCTTCGCGAGATGGGGATCGAGACGGCTGGCGATCTCGCCACAGCCGATCCCGACCGCCTGGCGGATCGCTTCGGCGAGCGCGGCCGGGAGGTCTACCGGTTCGCCCGCGGTGAGGACGCTCGCGCGGTCACACCTCGCGATGACCCCAAGAGTTTCTCGCGGGAATCTGCGTTCACCGACCCGGTCGACGAAACCGATCGAGTCTGCGAGCGCGTCCGGACGCTCGCGACTGCCGTGGCAGCGCGTGCGCGCCGCGAGAACGCGCTCTATCAGACGATCGGGATCAAGATCGTCACCCCACCCTACGACGTGCAGACGCGGGCACGATCACTCTCCGGTCCGGTAGACGACCCCGAACTGGTCGAGGCGATCGCGACGGATCTGCTCGCGGAGTTCGACGACGCGCGTGTCCGCAAGGTCGGCGTCCGCGTCTCGAAGCTATCTTTCACCGATCGCGAGCAGATCAGCCTCGACGAGTTCGACGACGGAACCGACACAAACGACTGGGACGGGCCCGAACAGTCCGATCGCGGTCCAGTCGAGACGCGAGAGGGTGGTCAGTTGACGCTGGCTGACTTCCGCTGATCGGTTCCGTTTCGACGCCGTCACCGCTCGTCGATCGGCGTCCACGAGCGGTCGACCTCGCCGCTGTACTCCGACTCGGGACGGATGAGTCGGTTGTTATCGAGTTGTTCCAGCGCGTGGGCCATCCAGCCACCGACCCGAGAGACACCGAACGTCGCGGGGAACAGCTCCTGGGGAACGCCGACACCATATAACAGCGCCGCCGTGTAGAACTCGACGTTCGTCTCCAGATCGCGGTCGGGCTTGTGCTCGGTGAGACGGTCGACGGCGACGTCTTCGAAGTCGGTAATCGTCTCGAAGAACCCGTCGTCCTCGTCGTAGAACTGCTCGGCGGCAGCCGAGAGGACAGACGCGCGCGGGTCACGCACCCGGTAGATCCGGTGGCCGAATCCCATCAGACGCTCGCCGGCTTCGAGTTTCTCGCTGACGTACGTTTCGGGGTCGTCTGACTCGTGGACTTCCTTGAGCATGTCCAGCACGGGCCCCGGCGCGCCGCCGTGGAGCGGGCCTTTCAGCGTCCCGACCGCGGCCGTCGCCGCCGAGACCACGTCGGACTCCGTCGAGACGACCACTCGTGCGGTAAACGTCGAGGCGTTGAGTCCGTGATCGACGACGGCGTTGAGATACGCTTCGAGCCCACAAACCGCACGCTCGTCCGGACGCTCACCGGTCAGCATGTAGAGATAGTTCGCCGCGTGACGGAGGTCGAGATCGGGTTCGACAGGCGCCTCACCCACACGATACCGCCAGTATGCGGCGACGATCGTCGGGAACGTGGCGACGACTCGCAGGGCGTCGGACTCGGGATCACCGTCCTCGGTGCCGAGGTTCGCCGCCGCGGCCCCCATCCGGAGCGCGTCCATCGCAGGCTCTTCCTCCTCGGCGGCCCGTCGCAACACCGCCAGTACCTCGTCGCCGATCGCCCGGCGTTCGGCCAGCTCGGCGCGGAACGCGGACAGTTCCTCTGCGTCCGGGAGCCGGCCGTAAAAGAGCAGATACAGCGTCTCCTCGAAGATGGCGTTTTCCGCCAGTTCCTCGACGGGGAACCCTCCGATGATCAGTTCACCGGCCTCGCCGTCCATCCGACTCAGACGCGTCTCTGCGACGGCAACACCGTCGAGCCCCCGGTTGACTCCAGTCATGCCACGTGGTTTCAGGGCTGGCGATAAATGTGTCTCGGGTTCGATCCAATTTTTGCACTCGCTGGCCCGAACAGCCAGCGGCTAGTCCAGTCCGTTTTCGAGGTTTTCGAGCAGTTTGCCCACGAACAGTCCCATCCGTGGCGGGATCGCGTCGGGTTCGTCGGACAGGGCCTTCGGAGGATGGGTGGCCAGCATCTCGACGAATCGCTCGCCGTGGGTCATCGTCTGGAGCATGTCCACGACGTCGACGGTCAGTCCCTCATCGGAGGTGTCCATCTCCGGATGGCGCTGCTTTTCTGCCTCTGTGTACTGGATCGTCCAGGCCGGCCCGCCCACGAGATCCACGATGTCCTCGACGGAGCCGATCTCCAGGCGCTCCTCGTAGCCGACGAACACGGTCCCGTCTTCGACGAACGTCTCGTAGCGCGTCATTGGTCGAGCGTTCGCTGACCGACGGTACCCCGTCGATCGAGCGACTGCTATCCCGTCGTTCGTTGGCAACTGACAAAATGTTTCGTCTCCCCGGTCGGCCGTCACTCTCGCTAAGCGATCGACCGTCAGTCCCTCTCGCGATGCTCGGCCAGCGCTTCCTCGATCGAGAGGTCGCCGACGGCCACCTGCCGGGCGAGCGTCTCGTCGATCGCCCGGTTCGTCTCGCTCGCCTCCCGCGAGCGGTCTTTGATCCGCTGGATCTCGCCGGCCGTCGGTTCGATCTCGCGGGAATCGACTGGTTCGCCCTCCATGCGGGCGATGTTGGCTGCCGCCAAGACGTCACCCATCCCGCGCGCGCCAGTCCCGAGATACGGGGTCGTGCCCGTCTCGTCGACCAGCTCGATCGGCGCGTCGATGTCGTCGATGATCCGCGCGCCGACGAGCCTGGCGCCGTCGCCGATGCGTACCAGCGGGTCGACCGCGTCCTCGAGTTCCCGAGCGACGACTTCGGCGGCTTCGGCCGCGGGCACCTGGAACGCTGCGGCGACGATACCTCCAGTGAGGACGGCGATTCCGGGTTTCTCGCCGGGATCGATGCCGACGACCGTCCGTCCGCGACCGCCCCTGAGTCGGGCGAGTGCCTCTTCGACCGCCCGGCGCGGCGTCTCTGGGTCGGCCGTCACGACCGGTACCTCGGCCGGTGCGTCGACCGACTCGTCGGGGCCGACGATCACCAGTGACGTGCGATCCGGCAGTTGCTCGTCGGGTTCGACCGTTGTGAACTCGACACCGCGGTCCCGCAACGTCTGGACGACCCCATGATAGACCTCGAAATCCGCCGTAGCGACGATGATCACGGTGTCCCTCGTCTTCTGTCGGGACGCGTGCGCTGTAAAACCCACCGAGAGACGATCGCGTCCGTCGCGACCTCTAGCCGACTGCCGGGATTTACTGTTCCGGGCTACCAATGCCGGACCATGGCTCGGTACGTCGGCGTCGACTGGGCATCACGCGGCTGGTTGGTCGTCGCAACGGACGGCGGCGACTGGACCGCGCGGATGCACCCCTCGATGCACAGCGTGTGGTTCACCCATCGCGACGCGGACGCGATCCTCGTCGACATGCCGATCGGGCTACCCGAAAGTCGGCGTCGAGAATGTGACCGGCAGGCAAAGGAGTTTCTCGGGAGCCGCTCGAGTAGCGTCTTCTGGACGCCGTGTCGTGTGGCCGTCGAGGCGCCCACCTACGAACAGGCGAAACAGGCCAACGAGGACTGTCGCGGGGACAGTCTCTCGAGTCAGGCGTGGGGGTTGATCCCGCACATCCAGGAGGTCGATCGGCTCCTCCGGGACGGGGTCGACGCGGAGACGACGATTCTCGAATCGCACCCGGAAGTCTGTTTCACCGCGCTGTACGACGGCGGGTCGCTTCCCTCGAAGCACGACGATGACGGTATCGAGGCACGACGAGCAGTACTCGAAGGTCTCGACGATTCGATTGCGGGCGTCTACGAGCGGTTCGAGGCATCGCTGGACGCACAGCCGGCCTGGGCGCGACGCATCGGCGAGTCGAATCGAGACGACCTCCTCGACGCGATGGTCCTGGCTCTCACTGCGAAACGCGGTGCCGGCGAGTTCCGGACGCTCCCGGACGATCCGCCGCGGGATGCGGAAGGACTGCCGATGCAGATCGTCTCCGCCGGCCGGGACGCTATCGGGCGGCGATGATCGGGATCCACGTCGTTGTCCCGGTCATATCGAAGGTGGGAACCCAGCTGTCGCTCTGCGACGACAGCCGGTAGAGTAACGTCACAGCCATTCGATTGTCGAATCATGACGTTCAGTATCTGCGTTCGCGAGCGTTATCGCGACGGGGACGGCACCGAACAGACCCGGTTCGGCGTCGCGGTCACGACCAGACTACCCGGCGTTGGGACGCTTTGCCCGTTCGCCAGCGAGAACGGAGCGGTCGCTACCCAGAGCCTCGTCAACGTCGAACTCGGCCGGAAGGGCATCGAATACCTGGACGATGGGCTGGCCGTCGAGGACGCGCTCGAGGCACTGCTCAACGCCGACGAGGGGCGCGACCAGCGCCAGCTCCACGGCGTCGGGACCGAGGGGGAGTTCGTCTTCTCGGGCGAGGAGTGCAAACCCTGGTACGGACATCGCGTCGGCGAGAACTACACCGTCGCGGGCAACCTCTTGACCGGCGAGTCGGTCATCGACGCGACCGCGACGGCCTACGAGATTACCGCGCCAGACGACCCGGATACTGATCCGGAGCGTCCACTCGCAGCACGGCTGATCGACGCGCTCGAAGCCGGTCACGCCGAAGGCGGCGACAAGCGCGAGGACCTCCCGGTCCAGAGTGCTGCCCTACTCGTTCGCTCGACCGAACACCGAGAGATCGACCCCTACTACGACGACCTGCGGGTCGACGCGACCGAGACGCCGATCGCCGACCTCCGCGAGACGTACGAGCAGGCCAAGCGCGGCTTCGAGACGGCCCTGCAACGGTACGAAAGCGACGACGAATCGAACTGATCGGGATCAGCGTCCAAATGCACGGAGTGAAATCGATATCCGTCACCCGACCGGTGATGCTAGTCCCCCGATCGGCTACGCTACTTCCTCTGATAGTGAGTAGTGTAGCGATTCACCGGTCCGACCGCACGCCGGAAGACGCGCGGCGCTCGACTTCCGAGCCCTCGTTCGTTCCATCCACGAGGACGACGTCGTGCGGTCGATCCGGAACAGACCGACAATAATCACTACGAGCTGTCGTTCGAACCACGCTAGAAAATCAGCGCCGCACCGTACGCGATCGACGAACCGATCATGAGGATGGTGAGGATGACCGCGAGGATCTGTTGTCTGTTCATATCGGCTAGTCGATCAGCGGCACAATTAGCCTTTTCGTCACGATCACTCGATTCGCGCGTCCACGACGACGTGGACGACACCCTCGCTGTAGCCTTTGACGCGGCGGGCATCGAGCACCGTGACTGACCGTCCCTGGGAACTGGCAGCGTCTTCGAGTCGCTCGATCGGTCGATCGAAGGCCAGCGGTTCGGGCGTCGCCTCGTGGACGTGGATCGTCCCGCCGGGTGCGAGCGCCTCCAGCGCGGGGCCGAGATAGGTGTAGCCGTCCTCGCCTTGTTCGGTCGCGTCGTAGTAGCCCATCACGATTCGGTCGACGGTCGACGCGTCGCCGAAGGCGTCCAGTCCCTCGGCGAGCACGTCGCGATTGTCCGCACGGTAGGCCTGGACCCGCTGGTGGACGCCGTTGCGCATCGCGTTTTCCAGCAGGAACTCGAAGGCAGCCGGGTTGTGCTCGATCGCGATCACCTCCGCGCCGGCGTCGGCCATCGGGAGGGTGAAGTAGCCGATCCCCGCGAACATGTCGAGCACCCGCTCGTTCGGCTCCACGATCGTCCCCATCCGTGCCCGCTCGGCCTTGTTTCCGGGTGAGAACATCACTTTCGAAAGGTCGAGTCCGTACTCGATTCCATGTTCGCGATGGACGGTCCGGGTATCTCCCTCGCCGGCGACGACGGTCACGTCCGGTTCGCGGTGCATACCCGAGATGGGACCGCGCGCGAGGACGGTGTCGGCCTCGCCGTGCATCCTCAGCAACGCGTCGCCGACTTCCCCGGGCCGTGGTGCATCGCCCATTTCGACGAGAACGACCGACCCGATAACTGCCCAGGAGCCGGGTGCAGCGTCGATTTCTTCGTCGCTCCAGCCACGCTTGCGAAGGTGGTCTTCGAGCGTCCGGAGGCGCGGTTCGCCGACTTGACGGACGACGTCACGGTAGTTGACCGACTGGGGCGGTTCGGTCACGGGAATCGCGACCGCGTCATCGTCGTGTTCGGTGACGCTCCGGTCGGTGTCGTAGACGCCCTCATCCTGCAGGCCGTCGATAACCTCCTGCGCACGGGGCTTGGCGACGACAACGGCGAGGGAATCGTCACTTCCGGCCGAGGCGTGGTCCTCAAGCATCGCTCTCACCGCTCGCGTGTCCACGCTCGGGAAGGAGATGCAGTCCCGAACGGCTCTTCAGAACCGACACTGTCTCGGCGCCGGGATCGAGAAACGCGGGTCGCGGGATCGACTTCGTCTCGTAGGTTTCGGGATCGAGCACCTGCACGGCGTGTTCGTCCTCGATAGCCACGAGCGTCGTCTCCGCGCCGTCCGCACGTTCGCCGAGCCGACGGGCGTCTGGTGCGTTCTCATCCTCGAAGGACGCCTCGTAGCGATCACCACTGGCCAGGCGAGTCCCCTTGAGGTTGCCCTGGACGCTCGTAACCAGCACGGGGCCGTCACCGTCCTCCGGATCGATGATCTCGCCCGGCCGATACCGTGGCAGCCGGACCGCGTAGGTCACCCGATAGAGCTTGTTGCCGTCGCTGTCTTCGGAGATCAGCCGTTCCGAATCGGTGAATGACCCACCGAGTTCGTCGACGATCCGTTTGGCGATCCCCTGCCCGAGCTGGTTCGTCGAAATCTTCAGGTTCAGCCCCTCCTCGACCTCGTTGACCTCCGTGATGAAGGCGTTTCGATCGCCCGTCTCCTCGCGGGCGGCGACGTAAGACTCGGCGATCTCCCGTGCCCGGGCGATCTCCGCGTCGGTCGGAGCCCGCTTGTCGGCCCGGACCTGGACGACACTGGCGAACGACCCGCCCGCGATCTTCCCGCATCGGTCACAGGTCTCCCGGCTGATCCGTACGGGGACGACCACCTCTTCGGCGACTGGCGTCTCGCGGATCACGCCCGAGAACTGGCAGTGCATCCGGATCGTCGTCTCGTCGACCTCCTCGGGGGCGACCTGCCAGGAGACGCTCTCGGCGTCGACGTGCACGCCAAGCGCCTCCGAGACCGCATCGACGGCCACGTCGGTATACGCTTCGGCACCCACGTCGACCCACCGGTTCCCCCGGTGGACGGCCCCACACTGCGAGCAGACCCGCACCTGGACCCGATCGGGGGCGTCCACGAGGTCGAACTCCTCGAAATAACAGGCGTCACAGAGGACGTGGTCGGGATCGCGCTGACCGTCGCTGTCCGGCAGACGAACCTCGGAGTCGCGCTCGATGGGATCACCACAGCGCGGGCAGAATTCGCCGGATCGACTCATTGTGCGCCGGTAGGCGGTTCAGTCGTTTAAGCGACGCGCTCTCGGTCCGACAGGACCGATCGACCGCGTCCGTCGCGACCCACCAGTTCCGGACCGGTCGGACTTTCCCGTCGGCACGCGTAGCCGACGTATGCACCTCGCGGAGACGACCTGGACTGACGCCGACGCCGCCGAGACCGACCTGGCTGTGTTGCCGACCGGGAGCACCGAACAGCACGGCCCGCACGCGCCGATGGGCACCGACGCCCTGAGCGCCGAAACGATCGCCGCCGAGGCCGCCGAGGCCTCCGACGGCGAGGTCGTCGTCGCCCCGCCAGTGAACGTCGGCATCTCGGAGGAGCACCGCCAGTTTACCGGCTCGCTGTGGGTGAGCGAGGACACGTTCCGGGCGTACGTCAGGGAGACGATCGAGAGTCTCGCCAGCCACGGCTGGGACCGAATCGTCGTCGTCAACGGCCACGGGGGCAACACCGACGCACTCCGGGAAGTCTGCGGGTCGATCACCCGAAGCGGCGACGCCTACGCCGTGCCCTGGACGTGGTTCGACGCCCTCGATTTCGAAGCCTACGGGATCGAGCTGGGCCACGGTGGGCCAGCGGAGACGGCGTTCGTCCAGGCAGTCCGTCCCGACCTCGTCCACGAGGATCGCGTCGACGAGGCCGCGGCGGGTGCCGGCGACGGGTTCGGCGAGTTCGAGCAGGGGACGAACCTGACCTACGACTTCGCGGAGTTCAGCGAGAGCGGGGCGATCGGCGATCCGGGAGCTGGCGACGCAGAACTGGGCGAACGGCTGCTCGCGGACGCGACCACGGCGCTGATCGACCTCCTAGCCGTGGTCGCCGAGCGCGATCTGACGCGGCCGTCACACCGGTGACGGGAGCGACGCTACTTCTCGTCGTCTTCGAGGGCGCTTTTGATCGTCGGAATCGTCCCGGCGAGATCGCCGACCGCATCGTGTGCCGCTTCGATGTCGGTGATGAGCGTTTCGACCTCCGTGATCGCCGCTTCGAGATCGTCCGCGTCTTCGAAGGCGTCCGCTCGCTTGCCCATCGTGTACCACTTCTTGGCGTCTCGAAGCGCGTCTTCCGCGTCGCCGACATCGAGTGCCGTCTTGAGCCCGTTGAGCACGCCGAGGGTGTTGTCGGCGTCGGTCTCCCAGATCGCCTCGACTTCCGGGAGCGCCTCGCGCGCGGCTTCGAGGCTCTCTTCGACGTCAGCACGCATGTCGGTCGCCGCTTCGTCGAACAGTTCGTCGTCGTCGAACGTCGCCTGACTCATACCGTGTGATTCGACACCACGGAACCTAAATGCACGCCCGAAAGTGAAAGTGAAATCGGGCGTCTCAAGCTGTGAACGAATCGTCCGAGAGCGGGGGGCGAATACCACCGAGCACGTCGAAGTCGCCTTCGAGGTCGCCGACGACGAGCAGCGCGAAGTAGCGGTGAAACGACTCGATCGGGACGTTCACGACTGCTCCCGCGAGCGCGAGCACGAGCACGAACGCGACGACGAGCAGGACGATCCCGACAGCGAGCGGAGCCGTGATCGTACCGCTCGTGATCGCGCCCAGGCCCACCAGGAGGCCGACGATCAGAAACGGAATCACCAGCACGACGCCGACGATCGCCAGCACGATCCCGGCAGCGACCGACGTCGCGATGCGTAGCCCGATAGCGACGAGTACGTACGTGCCGAACTGCTTCCACTGGGTCCGGGTCGAGGCGAGCAGTCCCCGCCAGGACGCCAGAACGTTGCGGTCCCGGGCTAGCATGATCGGCACGACGAGTTCGGTCGTCAGCCAGTGGATCGCGATGACTGGCAGCCCCACGATCGCCCCGACGAGCAGGAGCGTGCCGATCCCAACGAACAGTTGCGTGTCGCTGATCGCCACCGACCCGCCGCCGAGCGCGGTCGTGATCGGTTCCCAGAACAGTGCGAGGGTCGCCGCGGCGAACACACCCAGTGAGATCGCGAGCAGTGCCAGCCGGAAGCCGAACAGTCGCAGGCCACGACCCCAGTGGCGACCCAGTCCCCGGCGGATCGCCACCGATCGGTTCGACAGTCCCTCGACGAAGACGAACTCCATCGTCGCACCCAGCCAGGCAAGCGCCAGCCAGATCACCACGAGCACGACCGCGATGGCCGCCAGCGCGACCACGGCTTCACTCGCGATTGAGACCGATCCGGGATCGATCGACACATCCGCACCCGGGGCCGTCGACCCGGCTGAGGAACCTGCCGACGGCGTGTTCGAGCCCAGACTCGTGACGTTTCCACCGGACCCCAGCCCGAGCAAGAAGACGACGACGATGAGCCGCGCCCACAGTCCCGCATCGAACGGGAACAGCAACGACCGGGTCAACGACACCGCGTCGTCGATCCGCTCGGTCGCATACAGTGCCATACGTGGCCTCCTCCCGGAGCGATCAAAAACCCACCGTCACTCGACGCGGTCGAGGCGCATCAGCGGGTATCCGTCTTCCATCTCCATGCTGGCGAGGACAGTCCGATCCTCGTAGGCGATCTCGATTTCGACGTCGAGGAACCGCCCGGTGAGTTCGGTGTACTCGGCGCTGCCCGCCTCGATCTCCTCGGCGAGGACATCGGTCCGGATCTCGACGGTCACGGACGCACAGTAGGGCTGGTTCTCGATCGCTTCCTCCATCGCTCCTGCGAGACTGTCGGCACTCTCGGCGCTGACTGGCGTCCCGGCGAACTGGTGGTACAGCGATCCGAACTTGATGCCGGCCTCGAAGCACGCCTGTTGGGCGTCGGTGGGCATACCCGTGTACTCGGGGGGCGTGACCAAACGCGCTTCGGCCTGGGGGCCGGAGTGTGATCGGCCAGCAGGGATCGTTGACGAGGCGAACCGCATCTTACTTACTGGCCGGTCGCACAGATACACTCGATGGACGATCCCGTTCTGCTCACGGGTGCTGGCGGTCGCGTCGGCGAGGCGATCCTCGAGGGACTCGCCGAAGAATACGAGTGGCGACTGCTATTGCACAGCCCGCCGGACGAGGAACCGGACCACGAGTACATGATCGGCGACGTCACCGACGAGGCGCTCGTCCGGGCCGCCGTTGAGGGCGTCTCCGCGATCATCCACCTCGCTGGCGACCCCCGTCCCGAGGCCTCCTGGGACAGCGTCCTGGAAAACAACATCGACGGTACGCAGAACATGTACGAGGCCGCGGTCGCCGAAGGCGTCGAGAAGTTCATCTACGCGTCCTCGAACCACGCCGTCGGGGCTTTCGAGACCGACGAGCGTACCCCCGAGATGTACCGGGAGGACGACGATTTCCTGCTGGATGGGACCGAACTCCCCCGTCCCGGCAACCTCTACGGCGTCTCGAAGGCCACCGGCGAGATCCTCGGTCGGTACTACCACGACGAATACGGCATCGACGTCTGTAACATCCGGATCGGCAACCTCACCCGCGGGCACCCGCCGATCGACTACGAGCGCGGCCAGGCCATGTGGCTCTCCTATCCCGACTGTGCTCACATCCACCAGCGTGCCCTGGAGGCGGACTACGACTTCGAGATCGTCTACGGGATCAGCGACAACGACCGCAAGTACTACTCCATCGAGCGCGCCCGCGACGTGTTGGGATACGACCCACAGGACAACTCCGCGCACTTCGAGGGCGAAGAGCGGGTCGAAGATCCGAGCTGAGATTGTGGGCTTCGCGTATGTACAACTAGTTCAACGCGGATACCACGAGAGCGTTAGTTCAACGCGGATACCACGAGAGCGTTCGGACATCGACGGGCCGATCTCGACTGTTGGTCGACCGCCGGTAGTCGAGCGACCGATGCGAAACGGGTGCCTGTCATAGGGATTAGCGTAGCCGATCGGAGAAATCCACCTCCGATCGGGTGATGGATAGCGGCTTCCCGAGAGAAATCTATGGAGTTCTACGCTAATCCCTATCAGAACGGGTCCGACAGCCCCACGCGATCAACAAATATAAGTGCGTGACTAGTTCACGTAGCAAACGCATGGTCACCTGGGGGGTGACAGTACTGTGCGAACGAGCGATCCGTCCGCGAACTCGAGGAGAGATGCGACTCACAGAACCTCAAGCCGGAGGGGGCGTCTGGCTGACCAACTTCCGCCGGCTGTCGCGATAGCACGCTACCGACACCAGCACGGGATCGTGGCGAATCAGCCGGAACTGTTACCCCGATAGCAGGGGGCCTGCAGCCGGGCACCGAAGGGGTTGTGTGGTCGCGCTCACGACGCACGACCCTATTTTGTCCCGGTGTGTCCGATCCTAGGACACCAGGCATCTCACAGCGACCGCTGTGAGCACTCTCTATGGCGTGGTCGATCCGGAAGGAACCGACAGCAACCGCCGTTATCTATCACTATTTATAACACAATAAACTACTGAATGAAGAGTTGATGGGTAGTATTTATCCACTTTCGTGGGTTTCAAGAGGGATGCGGATATACGTCCTGTAACTCGAATCTTCGTTGTCCTTATATTTTATTGAAATAAATCTAATCGTACCGATACAATTAAATGCACGGATGAAATACATAGTAATACGATATGGTCAGCCAAAACCTCCTCGAGTCGGACGTTGAAAGCATACTCGAAACCACACTTGCAGACGTTGACGACCTGGTCGTGGTCAATCCCTCTCACGAGACAGTCCGTGCGCTCGTCTCGTCGATGGGGGGGCTAGACGACACACCGGTCGTCAACGTGCTCGCAGAGGAACGGACACTCAAAGACGTCATGGACGATTTCCTCGTCGCGAGTGCCGCAGCCGACCTGATCGAAGCGGATACCCTCACGTTGCGTGTGCTCGAAGATCCACCGGTCAACTCGCTGCTGGTCTCGAGGGGTTCTGTCGTCTCACTGGCCACGGCGGACGAGATGGTCGCCGGCCTGGCGACGACGGACGAAGCGTTCGTGACGGACGCATACGATCATTACACCAGTGAGTGGGAGGTCGCAAAGCGGTTCAAGCTTCGGACACCCCCCATCTCGCGGGTCCGGGAGACGCTCGAACGGGACATCGGCGAAGACGTCGTGGCCGATTTCAACGACGTGCTCGATTCGCTCGAGACAGCCCGAGGAAACGGAGACGGGCTCGACGAAGTGACGATCAGTCTACTGGTCGCCGCGAAGAACGGCGAACTGCTGTACGACATCAGCAAGTGGGGCGAGGACATCGGCCTCGCGAGCAAGGCCACGTTCTCGCGGACGAAGACACAACTCGAAGACCAGGGACTGATCGACACCGAGAAGGTCCCGATCGACGTCGGACGGCCACGACTCCGCCTGAAGTTCGGCGCAGACGAACTCATCGAGGCCAGTGCGGACGAACTGGCGAGCGTCGCCCAGAATCTGCTTCAGGCAGAGTGACGGCCACCTCCTGAGGGCGAGATCGACGCGAACCGACGCCGCGGGGTTTTTTCCTTCGGCCCGCGTCTGGACACCCAGTAATGACTGTAGGTCTCGTCGGATCGGGACCGGCGGCCGAGGCCGTAACTGCCGCGGTTGCCGACGTGGACGTCTCCGTAACTCAGACCGATCCATCAGCGCTCGGACGTGAACAGCTCGGTGTCGTCGTCGCGATCGCGGGTGATCGGGTGTTCGAACGGGCGAACAGCCACGCGATCGAATCGAACACGCCGTGGATCGCGGTCGAACTCGGGGGGATCGGCGGCTACCCAGTCGTCGACGCCGCGGTTTCGGGGTTCGATCCGGACAGCGGATGCTATGTCTGTCTCCAGGGTCGGGTCGGGGCAACTGTCGATCCGGACACGCGGCCCAGTGCCCCACCCGCCGTCCCGATCCAACGGTTCGCGGGCGCGATTGCGGGCCGCGCCGCGGCGACGGCGGTGACCGGAGGTGACTCGCCACTGTTCGGACAGGTTCGGACGATTCCACGAGCGATACATCCGCTGCTCGAACTTCCCGGCTGTGAGTGTGGCTCGGACCCGCATCCGGAGGTCGGACGCGATGTGGTTGAGAGTGATCTCGAATCGACCCTCGAGCTGGCAGAGCAGGCGATCGACGAGCGAACGGGGATCGTCACCGAGGTCGGCGAAGCCGAGTCGTATCCCGCTCCGTACTACCTGGCACACGTCTGTGACACGAGCGGGTTCAGCGACGCGACGGCCAACCAGGACGCCGCAGGTGTCTCCGACGACTGGAACGAAGCGCTGATGAAGGCGGTCGGGGAAGGACTCGAACGGTACTGCGCCGGTGTCTACCGGCGCGAGGAGTTCACCGCGGCCACGGCGGCCGAACTCGACGGTGCAGTCACGCCGTCGCTTTTCGTCTCGCCCGACACGCCGGACGACGGCGCGCGACGCCAGTGGGTGCCAGGCGAGCGCTTACAGAGCGGCGACGACGCCTGGCTCCCGGCGGAACTCGTCTACTATCCGCCACACGAACGGGACATCCGCCCGGCGATCACGACCGGTCTCGGCCTCGAACGCTCGACGGTCGGGGCATTACTGGCAGGACTGTACGAGATCGTCGAGCGCGACGCTGCGATGCTGTCGTGGTACTCCACGTTCGAACCGCTGGGACTGCGGGTGAGTGACGAGCGGTTCGGCGAACTGTCAGCTCGCGCCCGCTCTGAGGACCTGTCGGTGACACCGCTTTTGATGACCCAGGACATCGACGTGCCGGTCGTCGCCGTGGCCGTCCATCGGGAGACGGAGTGGCCGCGGTTCGCGCTCGGATCGGCCGCGGATATCGATGCCGAGGCGGCCGCCCGGTCGGCACTCGCGGAGGCCGTCCAGAACTGGCTCGAACTCAGCGGCATGGGTCGCGAACAAGCGGCAGCGGCGAGCGGTGCGATCGGCTGGTACGCCGACTTCCCCGAGGAAATTCGGGCGTTTATCGACGTCGACCGATCGGTGCCCGCCTCGGACGTGGGGCCGGCCGAACTACTGACGGGGGAAGACGAACTCCAACTGGTCCTCGACCGACTCGCGGAGGCCGATCTCGACGCGTACGCGACCCGGATCACGACCCGCGACGTCGCATCGATCGGTTTCGAAGCCGTGCGCGTGCTCGTACCGGGCGCACAGCCGCTTTTCTTCGACGACGCGTATTTCGGCGAGCGCGCCACGACCGTCCCGGAGTCGCTCGGCTTCGAACCGCGCCTCGACCGAGAACATCACCCCTTCCCCTAGCGAGCCGAAAGCCTAGATCCCGAACGTCGCACGGATCATGTCCCGCGTCCCAGGCCCGAGTCCGACGGCGGCGATCGCCATCAGCAGGACGATCGCATACCGTGGATTCTCGTCGATGAACTCGTCGTTGAACAGCCAGACGATAGCCAGCGCAACGACCATCTTGATCAACAGGAACGGCCAGGACGTGCCGATGACGCTGGTCACTGACGCCGGGAACACCGTCTCTGTCGTCGAGATGATAATCTCGTTGGCCGGGTGTTTGGGAACGTACTGGAAGGGGAGCCCGAAGGTGTCCCACCAGTCAGAGGCGAGCACGTTCGCGACGCCGTCGATAGCGTGCGCCCAGAGGACGACCAGTCCGATAGAGCCGGTCCCGCTGTTGATCTCGGGGGCGAACCGGTCCGCGAGCCAATACAGAGCGTAGGCGACCCCGGTGGCCAGCCCGACGGTCACCAGCAAGAACGCGGGGTACTGTTCGACCGACTCTTCGAGGATCGAGACGACGACGAGCCCGGAAAACGTCACGACGAACAGGGCCGTTCCGATCGCCCCGAGAGCCGTCGGATACGAGTCGACGAAGTCGTTGCGGGACAGCCAGACGCTGGCGAGCAACGCGGCGAGCGTGAGGAAAAAGACGGTGAAGTAGATCAGTGGACTGATAAACAGCGTGTTCAGCGGGTATCCGATGATCTGCTCGCCGCCGTGTTCGGGTGCCGCGAGCCAGTTGTTTGCGTCTTCGACGACCCGGAGGGCCCCACCGAACAACATGAACGGCACCAGCCCGAAGAACAGGTTTCGGTTGCGACCCAGGTGCAGTCGCTTGAGCAACAACCAGATGCCGACCAGGAAAAACAGCATGACGATCATGTACCCGACTTCGGAGACGATCGTGTAACCGGGTTCGGCGACGATCAGCCCCTGATCGGTCGCGCCGGCACAGCTCTCCGGAATCGAGACCGAACCGCCGTCGTTGACTGCACACTGTGCGTTGTGCGCGTCGGCGTACACTGGTCCCCAGAAGTACTGCCAAATGAACCCATCGTAGACCTGCCGCGGGGCGAGCAGCGAGCCGCCGACGAGGGCGCCGACGCTGGCGACGAACGTCGCGAGCCACGCGCGAACGGGTCCGATTTTCTCGGTGACCTCCATGCTGAACACGGCGAGTCGGGGCGTGTTGAGGGTTCCGGTCGTCGGTGACGACACCGGCGGGTGTTCGAGACGTTTATCCTCGCTGGCGACCAACAAACGGCCACGCGTGGCCATCACGGACAAGATCTACGTCAAGAATCACCGACAACTCGCCTCACAGATGGAGACGAACTTCCCGAAAGGGGCGTTCTCGGGTGCGACGCTGGATCTACTCTTTCAGGGAGAGAACCTGGCGAAACTCGACGACACCACCCGTGATCGGGTGCTCGATTTCGCCGAGGACTTCCTGGACTGTGACTGTGAAGCGGCACCGCACTGTGGCCATCCCGAACGGAAGTTCATCGCCTACCTGCTGGAACTGCGCGAGACCGGTCTCGGCCCCCAGGCGATGGTCGACGTGATGAGCGACGAGTACATGGTCTATGCCTATCCGGGGGACATCCGGTCGTTTCTGGACGATTCGATCAGACAGCTCGAAGCGATCGAGACACTGGCTGACGTGGATGGGCAACCCGATTCGGCCGAGGCAGCTCGACAGTCCCGAAAGCGGCTCCGGTGACGCTCCAGGTCCCGAAACAGCGAAGGTCGAGGCAAACGAACTGTATTCGCATGGACGCCGACGAGCTACGCGCTGATCCGGGGCAGGTCGCATCACTCATCGATCACACGAACGTCGAACCGGATGCGACCGAAGCGGACGTCCACGAACTCTGTCGGGAGGTCCGCGAGTACGGCTTCTGTTCGGCCGTCGTGGTACCCTATCACGCGGAACTCGCGGCGGAACTGGTCGGCGACGCGGCCAACGTCGTCGTCGTGGTCGGGTTCCCGTACGGCGTGCAGAACACGCGGGCAAAACGGGCCGAAGTGGAGGCGCTTTCGGACCACGCCGACGAACTGGACATGGTGATGAACCGGACTGCCTTCGCCAACGACGACCACGAACACGTCGTCGAGGACGTCAGGGCGATAACAGAGGCGGTCGGCGAGAAGACCCTGAAGTGCATTATCGAGTCGCCAACCCTCTCGACGGCCGAGATCCGGACCGCCGCCGAACTCGTTGCAGCTGGCGGTGCGGACTTCGTCAAGACCGCAGTGGGTTACGAGGGGGGCTGTGACCCCGCCGAGGTCCGCGCGATCCGGGAGGCGATCGGTCCCGACGTAGGCGTGAAAGCGTCCGGCGGGATCCACTCCTTTGAAGAAGCCCTGGAGATGGTCGAGGCCGGTGCGACGCGAATCGGTGCTTCCGCCGGCGTCGACATCGTCGAATCCACTCGAACGTAGTCCGGATCGGCGCGCGTCGACATGGGCAGCCGCGTGTCGCTCGTCGCGCGCTTCATTCCTCCCGCGTTGCGACGTCGGCGGATCAGACGAACTCCTTGCTACGAATTATAAGTGTACTCAGCTACAGGTCTTCGAAGTCGCCGATCCGATAGGGTTTATCCTCCTCGTCGCCGTCGAGTTCGTCCAGCAAGACGACGTCTTCCTGGTCGTTCTCGTCGAGTCGCTGTCGGAGTTCGGTCGCGTACCGTTTGTACTCTTCCAGTTGCTCCCGGAGGTGGTCGGCCTCGAGTTCGAGTCGTTCGTGCTCGCGGACGAAGCTCTTGGGAACTTCGATCTTCGGCGGGAAGCTCTGACTGTCGCTTTTCTCCTCGTTGAGTTCGTGTTCCGGGACGACTTTCACCTGGCCGTCGTGGGCGACGAGCATGTCGACGTAATCCCGGAAGACCGCCGACAGCGAGATATCGCGCTCCTCGGCGATGTCACGGAGCGTCTCGAATTTCTCCTGGCTGACCCGAAAGGAGATCGTCTTGTTCTTGTTGCCCATGGATGTGTGAATATCCCGACTCCTCGTACTTAATCGTTTGTCAGACGCTCGCACGTCTGGCGCGGGAAACGGTCAAGAGACGAACCGCCGGCGTGCGGCGTGTGGCCCTGTCACGTTTCGATGGTTTCGGCGTACGCCTCGGCGTCGAGAAGCCCGTCGAGTTCGTCGGAATCGGCCAGGTCGATCTCGACGAGCCAGCCGTCGCCGTACGGATCTTCGTTGATCAGTTCGGGCTGGTCGAGCAAACCATCGTTGACCGCCGTCACCTCGCCGGAGACCGGCGCGTAGACGTCTGAGACGGCCTTGATGCTCTCGACGACGGCGAAGTCCGCACCGGCGTCGACCGCCGCACCTTCCTCGGGCAACTCGACGAAGACGATGTCGCCGAGTTCGTCCTGTGCGATATCCGAGATGCCGATGCGTGCGGTGTCGTCGGTCGTGCGGAGCCACTCGTGGGAGTCGAGATACTGCAACTCCTCGGGGATGTCGAAGCTCATCTATCTAGAAACGGGGTCGTCCTGATACGTGCCTTCTTCGGTTTGCCCCTGACCACCACGCGGACGACGGTGCCCGGGTTGGCGTGATCGCTTTCGATGTACGCCAGCCCGACCGGTTCGTCGAGCGTCGGACTCATCGTCCCGCTGGTGACGTGGCCGATCTCGTCGCCGTCGAGCGTTGTCACGGTCTGGCCGTGACGCGGGACGCCCCGGTCGATCAGTTGTACACCCCGGAGTTTCGATTCGGGACCCTCCGCGGCGACCCCTTCGAGCGCGTCGCGGCCGATAAACTCCGTGTCGAGTTTGACCACGAACCCGATCCCCGCCTCGTAGGGCGTTCGGGGCTCGTCTCCGGGATCGAAGTCCTGGCCCGAGAGCAGAAACCCCATCTCCAAGCGCAAGGTGTCTCTGGCCCCGAGCCCACACGGCTGGACGTCGACGGCATCCCAAACGGCGGTCGCGTCCGCCCGCGGGACCAGAATTTCGAACCCCTCCTCGCCGGTGTAGCCAGTGGCCGCGACGAGGGTGTCCGCGCCGGCAACCTCGATGCGTTCGATTTCGAACCGCTCGAGCGTGTAAGACGTGTCGGTCACTGCCTCGAATTGAGCGGGCGCGTCGGGACCCTGGATCGCGATCATCGCCCACTGTTCGGTCGTGGTGGCGATTTCGGCGTCGAGGCCGAACTCCGATCTGAGCCACCGACTCCGCTCGGCCATCGCCTCGTCGTTGCCGGCGTTCGGCACGAACAGGTACGTCTCGCCGTCTGGGAGGCGGTAGACGACCGTATCCTCGAGCATGATCCCGCTCTCGTCAGTGATCGCGGCGTACTGTGCCTCCCCGGGGTCGAGCGCGGTTACGTCGTTAGTAGTGAGTCGCTGGACGAGCGTCCTCGCGTCCGATCCGGTGATCTCGATCTGCCCCATATGCGAGACGTCGAACTTTCCGACCGACTCGCGAACGGCCTCGTGTTCGGTTCGGATCGAATCGAACTCGACCGGCATCTCCCACCCCCCGAAGTCGGTGAAGCTCGCGTCTCGGTCGACGTGGCGCTGATAGAGTGGCGTCTGACGACCCATACTGTCGATAGCGGTGCGAACCGAAGTAAGACCATTGCTTTCGGCGAGGCGTCAGTATATTCGGCGATCTGCCAAACGCGCACGGCTTCGAGTGCCCACACGAGCCGACGGTCTTACTTGCCAGCGCTTCGAGGGATAGCGTATGGCAAAGACGGTGCTGATCACGGGTTCTTCCTCGGGAATCGGGCGTGCGACCGCCGAGGCGTTTCTCGACGATGAGTGGACAGTCTACGCGACCGCTCGCGACCACGCGGATCTCACAGCCCTGTCCGAGGCCGGCTGTGAGACCGCCGAGCTCGATGTCACGGACGCTCGCGAGGTCGAACGCGTCGTCGACAGAATCATCGACGAACAGGGACGGATCGACTGTCTGGTCAACAACGCGGGGACAGCCCAGTTCGGCCCGCTCGAAGACGTGCCGACGGACGCCCTCGGCGAGCAGTTCGACGTCAACGTCTACGGCCCTCATCGACTAATCCGGGCGGTTCTGCCGCACATGCGCCACCGCGAGCAAGGGCGGATCGTCAACGTCTCCAGCGTCACCGGCTTTCTCGCCACGCCGGGCGAGGGGGCCTACAGCGCCTCGAAGTTCGCACTCGAAGGCATGAGCGACGCGCTTCGCAACGAGGTCGATCAGTACGGTATCGAGGTCGTGCTGGTCGAGCCGGGCCCGGTCGCGACCGAGTTCGAACGGCGCGTCGAGGCTTCCCGCGACCGGCTGGAACGCTCCGGGGCCTACGAGACGATCTACGAGATCCAGGACGACCGCGCCGCGATCGAGGCCAGCGACACCTTCGGTATGCCGCCCGAGGCGGTGGCGGCGACGATCCGGGATGCCGCGACTGTGACCGACCCTGATCCGCGTTATCCAGTCGGTCGACTCGCGAAGACCGCCACTCTCGCCCGGTATCTCCCGGATCGCGTGCGCGATCGGATCTGGGGACTGCTCCGGACGGTGACGTCACTGCGATGATCGAGTGCTGGCGATGATCCGAAACCGTGACTCGCTGGCGAGCACGCCGGCACGCGATCTCGCGCTGTCCTGCATCGAGGCCGGGATCGAAGCCGCCCAGCCAGCGCGTGTCGTCGCCGAGCAAGTGGCCGTCGAGGACGGAACGCTCCGGGTCGGCGACGGTCGATACGATCTCGCCGCGTACGACGAGGTCGTCCTGCTGGGCGGCGGCAAGGCCGCCGACGTCGTCGCGCGAGCACTGGAAGACGTCCTCGACGATCGGATCGACCGCGGGCTGGTCGTCACGACCGATCCCGTCGAGACCGACGCCGTCGAGGTCGTCGAGGGCGCACATCCCGTGCCGGACGAGCGGGCCCAGGAAGGAGCGCGCGAGATCATGCAGCGAGCACGCGAACATGGCGAACGGACGCTGTTGCTCGTGGCGATCACCGGCGGTGGCAGCGCGCTGTTACCCTTGCCGGCGGGCGATCTGCGACTGGCGGATCTGCAGGCGATCACCGAGACGCTCGTCGAGAGCGGCGCGGCGATCGAAGAGATCAACGCCGTCCGCAAGCACCTCTCGGCGATCAAGGGTGGAGCGCTGGCACAGGCGGCAGCGCCCGCGAGCGTCGTTGGATTGATCTTCTCGGACGTCGTCGGCGACGACCCCGCGACCATCGCCTCCGGTCCGACCGCCCCTGACGAGACCACCTACGAGGACGCACTGGCCGTCCTCGATCACTACGATGTCGACGCTTCGGGACCGGTCGTCGCGCATCTGGAAGCCGGCGTGGCCGGGGAGTACGCCGAGACGCCGGCCGACGACCTGCCACACGTCGACAACCACGTCCTCGCGAACGCGTGGACTGCACTCTCGGCCGCCGAAGCCGTGACCGCCGACGCCGGCTACGAGTCGGTCGTCCTCTCCTCGCGGATCCGAGGCGAAGCCACCGAAGCGGCGCTCAGCCAGGTCGCCATCGCCGAGGAGTGTCTGGCGACCGGCAACCCCGTCGAGCCGCCAGCCGTGCTCCTCTCGGGTGGCGAAGTGACGGTGACCGTCCTCGGAAACGGCGACGGCGGGCCGAACCTCGAGTTCGCGCTGCGAGCGGGCATCGACTTGCCTGATGGGGTCGTGTGTGCGAGCGTCGACACCGACGGCTCGGACGGCGCGACCGATACCGCGGGGGCCATCGTCGACAGCGAGACCGTCGACGATCCGATGGCTGCCCGCCGTGCGCTGGTCGAGAACGACGCCGCATCGGTGCTTGGAGACCGCGACGCGCTGATCGAGACTGGACCGACGGGAACGAACGTCAACGACCTGCGGGTGCTGGTGATCGACTGACCATCTTATCGGACGCCCTCGTTCGGGAGCGATGGGATCCCTTCTTCCCACGTCAGTGCGTCGAGCACTGCCAATGAACTCGTCGAGACGCCGATCAAGCACGTTTAGCGGGTGCATCTCGAGAAATTCGGCTTCCGATCGCTGTACTGTTGCCCCCTGATAATCGAGCTGGAAGTGATAGTGATTCGCGTAGCCGATCGGACGAATCCCACCCCCGATCGGGTGATAAATATCGATTTCCCGAGAGGAATC